>CAMCBB010000140.1 GCA_945872875.1 Flavobacterium psychrophilum | reverse complement strand
TACAGATGGTATATTTCTCCAATTACGGGCTCAAAAGAAAAATTAGAATTATACACCAATTCGTTGTTTTCAAATTCTACTAATAATTTTTCATATTCCTGTCTCAGTTCGTAAAATTTATTTTCAAATTCTTTATTTACAGCACTAATATTTCTGCTTTTCCAAGAAACAATATTGTCAATCTTTATAACAGGTGCCCCAACATTAGTAGGATAATTTAATAAACTCGAATTATATCCGGTTTCTTCATTATAAACTACATTGTCTGGTCTTTCTTTCTTCATTTTTTAATGATTTAGGTGCGAGTTTTTTGAAATTAAAAAATTAACATATATTTTTGTTTAACAAATGTACAAAATTGTTAAACAATATTTATCTTTACACCAATAAAATTTATCAAATATGGCAACAAAAAATGCAACACTTACAAAAGATGCGTTAGTATCTATGTATATGAATTATGTTTTAGAACATAATGAAAAGCCAAAATCAGTTTATCAATTTTCTAAATACAATTCTATTTCTGAAACGGAATTTTATAATTTCTTTGGAACGATCGAAATTCTTGAGAAAGAAATTTTCAAAATCTTTTTTGAAAATACACTTCACCTAATACAAAAAGAGGGCGATTATGAATCTTATGATATGAAAGGGAAATTATTAAGTTTTAATTTCACTTTTTTTGAACTTTTAACTGCAAATAGAAGTTATGTAACGTTGGCTTTAAAAGACCACGGTAATCAACTTAAAAGCTTAATGCAATTATCAAGTTTAAGAACACATTATATTCAATTTGTATCCGAAATTATTTCAGAAGGGATACTTTTAAAACAGGAACGACTTCAAAATATTCAAGAAAAAGCCATCCAAGAATCTTTTTGGGTTCAATTGGTATTGACAATGAAATTTTGGTTGGATGATAGTTCGCCTGCTTTAGAAAAAACCGATTTATATATTGAGAAATCAATTAATACGGCTTTCGAATTAATGAATGCATTTCCATTGGATAGTCTTTTTGATTTTGGAAAATTCCTTTTTAAAGAAAAAATTTATTCCAAATAATGAAAACAATAGACTATATACCAACATCAAAAATTCAAAGAGCATCCAAATTAGTCCAAACTGGTGCAAAAGTAGGCGTAAATTATTTGAAGTATTATGGTGAAAAATTGGTTAATTCTGATTTGAATAAAGACAAGTTAAATGAAAATAATGCTGAAGATATTTATGACGGTTTAAAAAGTTTAAAGGGTAGTGCGCTTAAAGTAGCTCAGATGTTAAGTATGGATAAAAATTTTTTACCACAAGCTTATGTTGAAAAATTCTCTCTTTCACAATTCTCCGTTCCGCCGTTATCTGCGCCATTAGTTTTGAAAACATTTAAAACCAATTTAGGTAAATCACCTTATGAAATTTTTGACGAATTCAATGCTAATTCTATAAATGCTGCAAGTATTGGGCAAGTGCATAAAGCAGCAAAAAACGGAAAAAACTTAGCTGTAAAAATTCAATATCCAGGAGTTGCCAATAGTATTTCATCCGATTTGGCTTTGGTAAAGCCCATTGCTATTAGAATGTTTAACCTTCAGGGTAAAGATTCAGATAAATACTTTAAGGAAGTTGAAGATAAATTGATTGAGGAAACCAATTATTTATTGGAACTAAAACAAAGTCAAGAAGTTGTTGCTGCGTGTAATAAAATTGAAAATTTAGTTTTTCCTGCTTATTATACCGAATATTCTACCGAGAAAATTATCACCATGGATTGGATGACAGGAATTCACCTTTCTGAATTTTCTAAAATAAATAAAGACCAAGAAATAGGGAATAAGATTGGTCAAGCATTATGGGATTTTTACATGTATCAAATTCATTTTTTGAAGAAAGTACATGCCGATCCGCATCCAGGTAATTTCATGGTGAATGATGAAAATCAATTGATTGCTCTTGATTTTGGATGTATGAAAAAAATCCCAAATGATTTTTACATCCCTTATTTTCAATTAATTGACAAGAACATAATTAATAATCCAAAATTATTTTCTGATATATTATTTGAATTGGAAATCCTTAGAGTTGATGATTCAAATGAAGAGGTAGAATATTTCACTTCAATGTTTTATGATTTATTGTATTTGTTTACCAAGCCATTTCAAGAAGCGACTTTTGATTTTTCTGATCCTGAGTTTTTTGGCGATATTGCAAAACTAGGAGAGCGATTTGCTAATGATACCAATCTAAGAAAAATGAATGGTAATAGAGGTTCCAAACATTTTATTTACATGAATCGAACCTTTTTTGGATTGTATAATTTGATGTACGATTTAAAAGCAAAAATTGTTGTAAATCAGTTTCTGAAATATAGTAATTGATAGATTAATGGATTTATTTGGCCAAAATGAATTTGAAAAAAAGTTCGAAGTTTTTTCAGTATTAGATGGAGAAATTTTATTTATGCGAAATTTTTTATCAACTGAAGAGGCACAAAAAATCTATGAAGTTTTACAAAACACCATCAATTGGAAACAAGAGCAAATAACAATATTTGGCAAGACACATCCAATTCCTAGAAAAACAGCTTGGTATGGAGACGAAGGATTTAATTATTCGTATTCGGGAATAAATTGTTACCCTGATAAATGGACCAAGGAGCTGCTTGAAATAAAAAGCAAAATTGAAAAATTAATTCCCCCTTCAAATTTCACAAGTGTATTGCTAAATTTATATAATGACGGCAACGACAAAATGGGATGGCATGCCGATAACGAAAAAGAACTCGGAATCAACCCAATAATAGCATCTTTAAGTATTGGCCAAACAAGGCGATTTGACATTAAGCACAAAGAGATTAAAGGTTTGCAGTATAAATTCGAGTTAACCTCAGGGTCCTTATTAATAATGCGTGGTGCGTTGCAGCACCATTGGGTGCATCGAATTCCAACTCAAAAAAAAGTCAGTAAACCCAGAATAAACTTAACTTTTAGGACAATAAAAAATGACCTCTAAATAAAAAAAACTCCTACATTTCTGTAGGAGTTTTTTTTGTGGGCGAT
>CAMCBB010000139.1 GCA_945872875.1 Flavobacterium psychrophilum | reverse complement strand
AAACTTTTTATAGTTAGAAATAGGCAACTCTTTATTCTTATTTTGAATAAAATGATTGTTTAGCTGATCAACTCTTGAATACAAATAATCATTTGTTGTAAAATTTGAATTTACAACAACCTCAGCAACATAACTTCTAAATAAATAATCTACGACAGCGCCTAATAATAATCCGATTATAAGTAATAATGATAATTTATATACATTCTTCTTTAAAAAAAGAAATGTATTCATAATTGATTTGTTAATCGCTTTAGTAATAAATTCTTTTAAAGAAAATAAATCAATTTCTTCTGGAATATTGTTTTGTTCGTTTTTATTGCTCATTTTTAATTTAATTTATGTTAAAAATTTGTTCTAATATTTTAATAGTTATTAAATAAGTTGGTTTCACTCCGGTGGTTCCTAGTCCACCAGAAGCCAAAGTGCTTCCAGTTTCTAATGGATTATCCGAAGCATAATATGCATACCTTACTTTTACATTTTCATTAATGCTCTTTCTAATTTTGGAAGCACTTTGAATCGCTTTTTGATAATAAGATCCTTCCATTTCTAGTCCGATTGCGCCCCAGGTAGATTCATGGAAAAACTTCAATAAATCTTTATTTTGTAATGAAGTTCCTAATACAGTAACCATTGGTCCTGCAAAAACAGGTATTCCGTTTCCTTCTAACATTTTAGCGGTAAGCTCATTCTCAAAAGAATAATTATCGGCTGTGCCTTCGTTAATGTGGGCATTCGGAATCATAATATCTCCTTTTCCTCCTTGAAGAATTCCTGCTTTTCCCATTATAGAAACCGATTCCACATTTACAAAATGGGTGTTTTGACCTTTTTTATACGGCTTCAATAATTCATCGATGGTTTCATAAGCTTGCTCTCCAAAGGCATAATCCATTACAATAATAACAGGGTTTTCCCCTTTTATTTGTGCTTTAGGAAAACTCGATTTGGCCCAATCAATTTTGGAAGTGTCAAAAATTTGAACATCAATATTTGTCCCCGATTGGTCAGGCAATGAAATCATCCCATGTTGTAACGCAAAAGCCTCTACTTTATTTCGTAGCTCTTTGTTTCCTGAAGCGCTTAAATCTTCATAAATATCATATTCGGATTTGCCTTTGTATTTTGATCCTAAAACCGGATTTGCAAAAATTGAATTCATTACCGAGTGCATGTTGGCACTTATAATGTGAATTGGGCGCTCTAATAAATTATTTTGAATTAAAGTTTCTTTGATGTTGGTTGCCCAAATTTCACCGTGAATGTGGTGCCCAAGTCGTTCGCGTAATAACGGACTAAAAGTTATCGTTCGTTTATTATTGTCTATTGTTTCTTCTATTGCTAGTTTTCCTAACCAATAAATCACATGTAAAAAACGGTCTGGTTTTTCAGAAGTTCCAAACGCATCATAAATTTCTAAAACCTCCGAAAAGCTTCTGCCTAATACATTTGAAGTATGCGAAATGGCTTTTTCTTTTTCGGTTTGAGTAAGTTTTTTTGTTTGTAAAGCAGCTTGTTCTAATTTTAACCAATCACGCGTCACTTCATTGCTTTCGTCTAATAAAACGCGGTCTTTTATTTTGTGTGATTCAATAAAAATAAAGGTCAAATGCGTTAAAATATCATAAATGTCTGATCGCCCACGGGTGATTTCAACATTCATTTGTTCTTCATCTATTCTGTAGCAATTTCTTTTTCTCTTTGGTGGAACTATTGCTTTAAAATGAGATTTCGAATAGCCTTCGTCAGAAGTTAAGTTGATGTATCGGCATTCTTCAATTCCTATTGGAAGCCTTTCAATTACATATAACAACCCGTTAAGTTCTGCTTTTTCTTCGGCAATGCTGCCGTATATTTCTGGTCTTAATTCTAATAATGCTTCACGTAAAGTTTCTCCCGAAACACCCATTGGTTTATAAAAACCTCTGTTAAATAAGTGCCTCATGGTAATGTACAATCGTTCGATAGCTGCCGACGATTCTTGCGCCCTAGAACGCGAAATGTTTTTAATTTCTATCATTAAATTTTGTTTACTAACCTGCAAAGATAGGTATTTAAAAGTTTAATTGGTTAAAATTAGGTTAATTGACGGCTCGTATACCATTCGTTTTACAGGCAATTTAGCAATATTATACTGAATTTCTTTATTCCATTTTCCACCCGAAAAGGTATACATAATCTCTCTTTCCTCTAAACTATATAAAACCATTGGCGCATAAGAGGTCTTCACAGAGGTTACATTGGTATTATAGTTTGTTGCCGTAGTTTCTAATTTGTTTCTCTCGATAATTAGTTTTTCATAGCCAACAAATAGCCCGTTTTTAGGCATTCGCAGGTTGTACTCCGATAAACTAAAAATGTTTTTTACTACTCCTTTCGGAACCGAAACTAAAAAATCTTTGGTTAGCAATTCGTCTCCCGGAAAGCCATTTTCGTTCACGCTAAAAAAATGGATTTTAAACAGGGCGCCTTCTATTTTACTATCGGTTTCCACAGTAACTTGCTTAATGAATTTGGTTTTTTGATATTTTACTAAATAGGGAAAATATTTCACATCTATTCTTGGGCCGTTATCAAATGCTTGATAAATGGAGTTTTTGCTTTTACCGATTTCAATTATTTTGGTTTCTTTCTTTTTTAAAATAACTACATCATCCAGTTGGTAGGATTTAGGAGATAATTTCACTTCGTGTGCCAAAGATGCTTTTACGGTTTTCTTTTCAAATCCCAATGCCGAGAAAATCAAATTTTTGTTTGGATTGGTATTGATAACAAAATCTCCATTCTCTTCGGTGCTGGCACCACTATTTTCGTTTTCTACCCAAATGTTCGCATACGGAATGGGTTTCCCGGTAATGCTGTCTTTAACAACGCCATTTATTTGGGCGGCAACCGAAAAACTAAGTAAAAAAAATAAAAAACAAAGTCTATTTTCTTTCATCTTTTTTCTATTCTCTAATTAATAAATCGGCAATTTTTCGGTCGTTGGATAATCTCGGTAATTTATTTTGTCCGCCTAATTTCCCTATGGATTTCATGTATTCTTTAAATCCGTTTTTGGATACTTTGGTGATTTTTACTGTTTGTAATACTTTCCCAACAATTAAA
>CAMCBB010000138.1 GCA_945872875.1 Flavobacterium psychrophilum | reverse complement strand
ACATGGGAGTTGGAAGAAATATGGCTTATAAACGAGAAGAGTTTTTTAAAGTCCGTGGATTTATGGATCATATGAAAATTAGATCTGGAGATGATGATTTATTCATTAACCAAGCGGCAAATTCTAAAAACACAACCATTTGTTATACTTCAGATAGCTTCACCTACTCCAAACCTAAAACCAGTTTCAAAGATTGGTTTGCACAAAAAAGAAGACACATTGCAACCGCCGAGCACTACAAAGGATTTGACCGCACTCAATTGACATTTTTCTATGCGTCACAATTGTTATTTATAATTCTGCCTATAGTGCTTCTTGCGTTTCAATACCAATGGATTGCAGTGTTTAGCATAATTGGATTTCGCTATATTTTTGCTTGGACATCGATGGGATTCGCCGCAGCAAAACTAAAAGAAAAAGATGTCATATACTGGTTTCCAGTAATTGAAATTATTTTAATTTTTACTCAATTAAATATTTTCTTTTCTAATATGTTCTCAAAACCGGTGCAGTGGAAATAATTTCCTACATAGAAAAAGCTAAGAATGGTGACCAAGTGGCATTCACATTTATACTAGATCATTATTGGAATGAAGTGTATGGCTTTATGCTTAAACGCACCGAAAATGAAACCGATTCGGAAGATATTACGATCGAAACCTTCTCCAAAGCATTTGATAAATTAGCTACCTATAATCCAGAATATCAATTTAACACTTGGCTGATTGCTATTGCCAAAAATGTACACATTGATTTACTTCGCAAAAAAAAGTCAAGTTTATTTTTAGAAATTACAGAAGATCAAGACCAACAAGCACATAATGTGGCTGATAATTCCCCGTCTGCAGAAGACGAAATTATTACGGAACAAAACCTAGCCCAACTCCTTCAATTCATAAAAGAGCTAAAACCTCATTATCAAGAAGTGATACAACTTCGCTATTTTCAAGAGATGAGCTACCAAGAAATTTCAGAACAATTGGATGAACCTTTAAGTAATGTTAAAATCAAATTACTTAGAGCCAAAAAACTACTTGCAGAAATTATCCAAAATAAGCGTTAAGAATAATTCCGATTAGTAACAAATTTGAAGTTAAATCATAAAATTTAGATTTTTTTTCAGAATTGTTTTTCTTATTTCTAAATCCAATATACTTATCTTTGCGGTTGAAAATAACAAGGCATGGAAGCAATTTCTGAAAACACATTACCCGTAGGAAAACCTAAATGGCTCAAGGTTAAATTACCTATTGGACAAAAATACACTGAACTTAGAGGACTAGTAGACAACTATAAGTTAAACACTATTTGTGCTTCGGGAAGCTGTCCAAATATGGGAGAATGTTGGGGAGAAGGAACTGCAACCTTTATGATTCTTGGAAATATTTGCACTCGTTCTTGTGGATTTTGCGGAGTAAAAACTGGTCGCCCAGAAACGGTTGATTGGGATGAACCCGAAAAAGTGGCACGCTCCATTAAAATCATGAAAATTAAGCATGCCGTTATTACAAGTGTAGATCGAGACGATCTTAAAGACATGGGGTCTATCATTTGGCTTGAAACAGTTCAAGCTATTCGAAGAATGAACCCAAACACTACCTTAGAAACCTTAATTCCCGATTTTCAAGGCAACACAAGAAATATTGATCGCATTGTTGAAGCTAATCCAGAGGTGGTTTCGCACAACATGGAAACCGTTCGACGCTTAACAAGAGAAGTTCGAATTCAAGCAAAATACGATAAGAGCTTAGAAGTGTTGCGTTATTTGAAAGAAAAAGGAATTCGCCGAACCAAATCGGGTATCATGCTTGGACTAGGAGAAACCGAGGCAGAAGTGATTGAAACCATGCAAGATATTCGCAATCAAAATGTAGATATTATCACCATTGGGCAATATTTACAACCAAGTAAAAAACACCTACCAGTTAAAGAATACATTACTCCAGAGCAATTTGAGAAGTATGAAAAAATAGGAAAAGAAATGGGTTTCCGTCATGTTGAAAGTGGCGCCTTGGTTCGTTCTTCTTATCATGCAGAAAAACACATCCTTTAATTCAACTAATTGAAAACAAGAATTGCTATAAACGGTTTTGGAAGAATTGGAAGAAACCTCTTTCGATTACTCCTAAATCATCCTACTATTGAAGTAGTTGCCATAAATGACATTGCTGACAATAAAACCATGGCACATCTTATTAAATACGACAGTATTCATGGTGTATTGCCTTATGCTGTTTCCTATTCTGATAAAGAAATTATTGTAGACGGAAAAGCATATTCATTTTTTCATGAAAGAGAAATTTCGAATTTACAATGGAACGACATCGACTTTGTGATTGAAGCCACAGGAAAATATAAAACTTTTGAAGAATTAAATTCCCATATTATAGCCGGAGCAAAAAAAGTAATTCTGTCTGCGCCATCAGAAGTACCAGAAATAAAAACTGTAGTTCTTGGAGTTAACGAACCTATTTTAGACGGAACAGAAATTATTGTTTCCAATGCAAGTTGCACCACAAATAATGCAGCACCTATGATGCAAGTAATTAACGATTTGTGTGGTATTGAACAAGCTTATATTACTACAGTTCACTCCTACACCACCGATCAAAGCTTGCATGACCAGCCGCATCATGATTTACGAAGAGCACGAAGCGCAAGCCAATCTATAGTTCCAACAACAACTGGAGCAGCTAAGGCGCTGACTAAAATATTTCCAGAATTGAAAGATAAAATTGGAGGTTGTGGGATTCGAGTTCCTGTGGCGGATGGATCATTAACCGATATCACCTTCAATGTGAGCCGAAAAGTAACTATTGAAGAAATAAATTTAGCATTTAAAAAAGCATCCGAAACTAAATTAAAGGGAATTCTAGATTATACCGAAGATCCTATTGTATCTGTAGATATTATTGGCAATAAAAATTCTTGTGTTTTTGACGCCCAACTTACCTCTGTCATTGATAAAATGGTAAAAGTAGTGGGTTGGTATGATAATGAAATTGGTTATTCTTCCCGAATTATTGACTTAATTCAATATATGAATAAGTAACTAATATTGAGAAATCAATTCTTTTATTAATTTTCGAACAGAAGGTTCTGCTTTTTCAGCCGCTTTCAATACTTCGGCATGATT
>CAMCBB010000137.1 GCA_945872875.1 Flavobacterium psychrophilum | reverse complement strand
AGGAAAGCAAAAACGATCCGCTAAATGCCAATAGCAATTTTAGATTCTTTTTGGCTTGAGGTTTTAACCAAAGCGCAATAGAAAATCCAAGTAAAACAGATAATAAGGGTAAAATATAGTTCATATTTTTTATTGTCTTTATTCTAAAGTCATCCAGATCTTGTTGAAGGACTTATTTGAATATCATAATTAATCGTTCGCTGTCCTTTTTGTGGTATTTTTTTAATTTATAGTCACCAAAAGTATCCAATAAATATATTCCGGCTTGTTCCATCATTTGTTTGAAGTCATCAAGAATTAAGGCTCTTACTTTTTCGGTAAAATGAAATTCTTGTCCTTTATCTTTAAAATTTATCTCTTTAATGATGTAACCATCTAATAAATAACGTTTTAAGTTAAAATCAATTCCATCTACCGATTTAATTTCTTCGGCAACTAGATTATCTAAAACAAAAGGCACATTCATAAAATCAATTACAGCAAATCCATATTCCGAAAGGTTTTCTTTAATTGCAATTAAGGTTTTTAAGTTGTCATCTTCTTGTTCGAAATAACCAAAACTGGTAAACAAGTTAAATACGGCATCAAACTTATCTTCTAAAGGCTCACGCATATCGTGCACCTTAAATTTCAAGCTGTCATTTGAATTTTTATTGGCAATTTCAATACTGTTTTCAGATAAATCTACACCTAAAACAGTATATCCCAATTGATTTAAGTAAATCGAATGGCGCCCTTTTCCGCAAGCTAAATCCAATACTTTGGAATGTTCAGGTAAGTTTAGATAATGAGTTAAATTATCCATAAAAATCTGAGCTTCACGGTAATTTCTGTCTTTATATAGAATGTGATAATACGGAGTATCAAACCAAGAGGCAAACCAAGAAGTTTGTTGGTCGTCGGTTTGAGAGGATTGATTTGAGATTTTTGACATTAATTCTTGTTCATAAAATTCGTAACGCACAAATTTAGTGTATTTTTGCACAAATTATCTCAAGTTTGCAATTGATATTGCAATTGACATTGAATTTTGATCTGGAAAAATGGAAAATTTTAAAATGGTAGCCAAAACCTTTTATGGTTTTGAAGAAATATTAGCAAAAGAATTACAACAATTGGGCGCCCAAGAAGTTGAAATTGGGACTCGAATGGTAAGCTTTAAAGGAGATAAAGGATTTATGTATAAAGCCAATTTATCGCTGCGTTCTGCATTGAAAATATTAAAACCGATCTATTATTTCCGAGCTAAATCGGATGCTTTGTTGTATAAAGGAATTCAAGGAATAGATTGGAGTAAGTACATGAATGCCAACCAAACTTTTGTGGTAGACACAACCATTCACTCCGATCATTTTAAGCATTCACAGTTTGTTTCACAAAAAGCAAAAGATGCGATTGTAGATCAATTCAGAGAAAAAACAGGGCAACGACCAAGTATTGATAAAGATTTTCCAGACCTTCGAATAAACATTCACATCGATCGCGATCAAGTTTCGGTTGCTTTGGATACTTCGGGAGCTTCTTTGCACCATAGAGGGTATAGAACGGCAACGAATATTGCGCCGATAAACGAAGTCTTGGCAGCAGGAATGTTGTTGTTGGCAGGTTGGGAAGGTAAAACCGATTTTCTAGATCCTATGTGTGGATCGGGAACTATTTTGGTTGAAGCTGCTATGATTGCTTGTAATATTCCGGCCAACATTAACCGAAAAGAATTTGCTTTCGAAAAATGGAACGATTGGGATAACGACCTTTTTGATCAAATTATTGATGCGTTGATGAAGCGCACCCGCGAATTTCATTATTCGATTAAAGGATATGACAAAGCACCAAGTGCTGTAGAAAAAGCCAAAGCGAATGTTATTAATGCCAATTTGGATGACTATATAACGGTGGAGCAAAAGAATTTCTTCGATACCGAAAAAGTTACTGAAGGTCCGCTGCAAATGGTGTTTAACCCACCTTATGGAGAGCGATTGGATATCGATTTAGAGCGTTTTTACAGAGAAATGGGCGATACTATGAAGCAACATTATCCTGGAACCCATGCTTGGTTTATTACAGCCAACTTGGAAGCATTGAAATTTGTAGGATTAAAACCATCAAGAAAAATTAAATTATTTAACGGAAGTTTAGAAGCTCGTTTGGTGAAATACGAAATGTATGAAGGCAGTAAGAGAGCTAAATTTCAAGTTGAAAATAACCAATAATAGTTACTTTGTTATGACTAAAAGAACAAAATCATTCGTTTACAACCTTATAGGATTTGCCTTATTTTTTATTCCGTTGCAAGCTTTGCTTATTCGTTTTTCAAATTTATCAGGAATTTGGATACCGATGACCGCTTTTGTAATTGGAACTATTTTGGCGCCAAAATTTCAAGCCGTTCGAACTAAAGACGGAGAAAAGTTATTTATGAAATGGCTTTTTATTAAAGGAGTTAAGGAAGTAAACTAATTAGATTCCTTTCAAACCATCAATTAAAGCGTCAATATCTTCTTTGGTGTTATTATGGCTAAAAGAAATACGCAAACTAGGTTTTTTTAAATCTTCCTCAGCTAGAATTTCTGCTAATACATGAGATGGCTTTGCACTTCCGCTTTGGCAGGCACTTCCACGAGAAACTGCAATGCCTTTCATATCCAAATTGAATAAAATCATCGCTGTTTTTTCTTCCGAAAAAGGCAATAATATATTTAAAATGTTATAAAAGGTGTTCTCGCCATTGATTTTGATTTCTGGAAATCGCGATTCCAATTGGGAAATACAATACTTTTTTAAGTCAGATATGTAAATTCTTTCAGATTCTAAATGTTCGTAGGAAAGTTCTAATGCCTTGGCCATTCCTGCTACTTGGTGTACTGCTTCGGTTCCAGCGCGTAATCCTTTTTCTTGTTCACCCCCAAATAATAGTGGCTGAAGTGCAATTCCTTTTTTGACATAGGCAAATCCGATTCCTTTTGGACCGTGGAATTTATGTGCACTTGATACAATGAAATCTACGGGTAATTCGTGTAAGTTGAATTCGGTTTTCCCTACAGATTGCACGGTATCACAGTGAAAAAGAGCTTGATGTTGATGACAAATTCTTCCTGTTTTTTCGATATCTAAAACAGTTCCTATTTCGTTATTTACCTGCATTAAAGTCACTAAAGTGTGTACTTCTTTTGAAAGTAAATTCACTAAATG
>CAMCBB010000136.1 GCA_945872875.1 Flavobacterium psychrophilum | reverse complement strand
GCTACTTATGAAGTGCTTAAAGCACAATTGGATCGTTATGAAGATTTACAAAACGATACCAAATGGTTATCTGAATTTACAACTAGAAAAAAATCGGTTGATTTTGCTGGATTTATTGCTTTAAATAATGAGGGTAAAGAAATATTTACTTTCGGAAAAAACAAAGGCCAGCTAGTTGAAGAAGTTTTAGAAAAAGAACCTGGTTATTACGGTTGGATTCAAGGAGCTGATTTTCCTTTGTATACCAAAAAGGTGCTAACGAGCATCAAATTGAGAAAGCTAAACACCAAAGGCTAATTTAAATTAGATTTATCCCAATATGAAAATAATTTGCATCGGTAGGAATTATGTAAAGCACATCGAAGAGCTTAATAATGATCGTCCAGATGAACCTGTTGTATTTTTAAAACCGGATTCTTCCATTTTGCTAAAGCAGCATCCGTTTGTAATTCCAGAATTTACTGACGATGTACATCATGAAGTTGAACTACTTGTTAAAATTAATAAAGTAGGGAAGTATATTGAGCCAAAATTTGCATTTAATTATTATGATGAAATTGGATTAGGGATTGATTTTACAGCTCGCGATTTGCAAGCCAAATTAAAAGAAAAAGGATTGCCATGGGAAAAAGCAAAGTCTTTTGATGGATCTGCTGTAATTGGAGAATTTTATCCTAAAAGTGATTCTAAATCATTAGAGGATCTCGAATTTAAATTGGTGAAAAACGGAGAAATTGTTCAACTCGGAAATACCAAACACATGATTTGGAAAATTGATGAATTGATTTCACATGTATCTCAATATTTTACTTTAAAAAAAGGAGATATTATTTTTACAGGAACTCCAGAAGGTGTTGCTGCGGTTAAGCCTAACGATATATTAGAAGGCTATTTAGAAGATAAAAAATCATTTAGAATCCAAGTAAAATAATGGCTATAAATTACAATCTTGCTAAAGTCTTTGCCCTAGCTGATGGCGACACCTATTTTGTGTTGAAAATCGCACGAATATTTGTTGCTGAAATTCCTAAAGATTTAAAAGAATTAGAACATGCCATTAGGGAGAAAGATCATGCACACGCCTTTTTATATGCTCATAAAATTAAACCTTCTTTGGAGTTATTTGGAATGTTAATTGCACACGATGAAATTATTCTAATTGAATCTTGGTGCCACTTAAAAGGCAAAAGAAAAGAAATCGCCGCAACTTTTGAAAGCATAAAATCACAAATCGGGAAGACTATTAAAGAAATAAAGAAAGATTATCCTATTTGATATAAAATAAAAAATCCCCAAGTTGTTCTTGGGGATTTTTTTATGTTCGATTTTAGTTATTCAAATTTAACTTTTACCGTTTTAGTTTCACCATCTCTAATGAAAACAACATCCAATTCTTCACCAGGAGTTATTTTAGCTAAGGCTTCCATATAACTATAAACTTCTTTAACCTCTAAAGTGCCTATTTTAGTAATCACATCTCCTTCTTTGATTCCGGCAAGTTGCGCAGGTCTGTTATCGGTAACACCATCTACGTGTAAACCATCAGGATGTTCGGTGTAATCAGGCATAATACCCATAGTTACTTTGTATTTAGGTCTTGTTTTACCAGCGTTGTTTTTAGTTTTAATGAATGCTACCGTTTCTAAATCGGCAATATCATTAGCAACTCTAAATACATAGTCAACAATATTCGTTACACCTGTGTAGTTTATTTTATCTTCATCATCACTAGGCTTATGGTAATCGGTATGCGTACCCGTAAAGAAATTTAATACCGAAATATCTTTTAAGTAAAAAGAAGTATGATCTGTTGGTCCAATTCCGCTCTCTTCTTGTGTGATATTAAATCCTGCTGGCTTATTTTTTTCAATAATGTTTTTAAAATCTGCGGCAGTTCCGACACCTCCAATAAGAAGTTCTTTTTTGTCATTTAATCTGCCAATCATATCCATATTGATCATCGCTTCTACATTTGGATACTTTTCTTTTAGAGTTTCTGCCATATGCTTAGAACCAATTAATCCATCCTCCTCACCAGAAAATAATGCAAATAGGTAATTTACTTTTTCTGTGGTTTTATTTTTACTAAACATTCTAGCCAATTCTAATACTCCAGAAACTCCCGATGCATTGTCATCAGCTCCATTGTGAATTTCTCCTTTTGAATTTACTTTGGTTGAATTATTGTGTTCGTTTAATCCCAAATGATCATAGTGAGCACCAATTACAATAGTTTTCTCAGCTTTATTATCTAAATAAGCAATCACATTTCTGCCGGTATTCGCAACACTGCTTGCATTAGTTGTATCGTGTGGATTTAAACGAATGGTATAATCAAATTTTTGAATGTAATATTTACCATCATATGGTTTTAAACCTAATGATTTGAATTGTTTTGTGATGTAATCAGCAGCTTTTTGTTCTCCTTCAGAACCAGTTAATCTTCCTTTTAATTCATCAGAAGCCAAATAAGAAATGTGTTTTTTTAATGACTCTGGTTTTGCATTTTCAGTTTCATCTGAATCTACCCAATCCGCTATAAACACATTGGTTTCTCTTGCAGCGCTTTGTTGTCTGTTACTTGACCAAACCAATTTTTTTCCATCTGGAGAGAACATAGGGAATGCATTAAACTCACTTTCCCATGTAATTTGTTTTAAATTAGTTCCATCAATATCAATCATATACAATTGAAAATCATAACCTCTAGTAGAATGATGGTTTGATGAAAAAATTATTTTTTTATCAGAAGGGTGGAAGAAAGGAGCCCAATTTGCTTTACCCAAATGAGTAATTTGTTTAATATCTGTTCCATCTACATTGCAAGTATAAATTTCCATTTCGGTTGGAGCCACTACATTGTCTATTAATAATGCTTTATAATCTGCAATTTGTGCCTCTGTTTTTGGGCGAGAAGAACGGAAAACTAATTTCTTGCTATCGTGTGAAAAGAAACTTCCTCCATCATAACCCAATCCGTTGGTAACTTGTTTCAAATTTGTTCCGTCAATATCCATGGTCCATAACTCTAAATCTCCTGATCGAGTAGAGGTAAAGGCAATTTTTTTACCATCTGGTGAAACTACTGCTTCGGCATCATAACCCGGTGAATTGGTTAATTGTTTTACAATTTTCCCATCTAAATCAGCCATATAGATTTCAAATTCAGGATAAACTGCCCAAAGATATTTCCCGTCACGAGGCTTTGGTGCTGGAGGACAAGCTTCATTTGCTGCAAAAGTTGAAGCATAAATAATATGCTTTCCATCAGGCATAAAATAGGAACAAGTAGTTCTTCCTTTTCCTGATGATATTTGTTTTAGTTTATCAGTAGAGTAGGGTGTGTTTTGCAAATCCAACATATAGATTTGGTCGCA
>CAMCBB010000135.1 GCA_945872875.1 Flavobacterium psychrophilum | reverse complement strand
CTTACACTAGTAGTAACTTAGCTGTTGCAACTATTTCTGGAAATGTTGTAACTGTAGTTGGTCCTGGTGTATCGGTAATTACTGCAACACAAGCTGCAGCTGCTCCATATATTTCAGGAAGTGTTACTGCTAACTTAGTAGTTACTCAAATACCTTTAGTTGCTGCGCCAACTCCTCCTGCAAGAAATGCCTGGGATGTTATTTCTTTATATAGTAATGCATATTCTAATATCAATATATTAGACTGGGCTGCTGGATTAGGATGGGGTGGATTAGCACCAATTACAGATCTTCAAATTGCTGGTGACGATACTAAAAAAATTGCTTTTGGTAATTTCATTGGAGTAGATTTTGGTCCAGGTAATCATATTGATGCTACTAATATGACCGATTTCCATTTGGATTTTTGGATTCCTAGTGCTACTGATTTAATTGGTAAAGTATTTAACCCTAAATTCTCAGCTTGGACTTCAGATACATCTGGAGAAACTTCAAGTTTCTTATTAACTTACCTTCCTTCAGTAAATGGAACATGGGCTTCAATTGACGCTCCTATCTCATCTTTTACCGCTGGTAATAGTAATCCTAATATAAGAAATAATGTTGCTCAGTTTTTAATTACATCTAATTTAGGTGTAGTATATGTAGATAATATTTATTTATATAGAGCAGCTACTGCTTCAGCGGATACATTCAACACATCTAATGTGAGATTATATCCAAATCCAACTTCAACAAGTTTGACTATTGAAGCTAAGGATGCTATTGAAAATATTGCAATTTACAATGTTATAGGTCAAGAAGTAATTAGTAAAAATCCTATGTCAAACACAATGACTTTGGATGTATCTAATCTTCAAAACGGACTTTACTTTGTAAATACTACAATAGATGGTAAAACAGCTACAACAAAATTTATCAAAAATTAAGTTAAGTTAAGTTTTTTATTGATCAAAGCACGCTATTTATAGCGTGCTTTTTTTTTGTTTTACTATTTGATATTTAGCAATATTGTATATCTTTAGACCTGATAAATATTAAATAATAAAAAAATATGCCCAAAGTATTTTGTGTTAGAATATTAACCTTTATTATTTTATTAATTTCTTTTTTTGGATTCTCCCAAGAACTACCTCCTATAGTAAAATTTAATCCGGTTACCTACAATGCCGGGAATCAAAACTGGATGGTTTCTCAAGATAAAAACCATATCCTGTATTTTGCAAATAACGAAGGATTACTTGAATATAATGGAACCAATTGGACTTTATATAAGTCTCCAAATGAAACGATAATAAGATCTGTAAAAGCTATTGATGATGTGGTTTACACAGGGAGTTATATGGAATTTGGGTATTGGAAAAGAATGTCAAACGGACGATTGGTATATCATTCGCTAAGTAAGAGTTTAAAAAACCAAATTATTGATGACGAGCAGTTTTGGAATATCCTAAATTTTGATAAATGGGTTGTTTTTCAATCTTTAAATAGAATTTATATTTATGATTTAGAATCAAAAAAATATAAAATAATTACCCCAAAAAATAACATTACCAAATCATTTAAAACTGATAATGCAATTTATTTTCAAGTTAATAACGAAGGATTATTTGAAATTGAAAACGGAAAAAGTAAGTTAGTTTCAAATGATGCGCTTTTTAAAAATAATAAAATCGTTAATGTTATTACTGATGCGTATGGCCTTATTATTCATACGCAAACCAACGGGTTTTTTAGACTCAATAAAAATGGAATTTCCAAATATACCACTGCAGCTGATTCTGAATTAAACTTCACAAGTATATATAGCAGTTGTCAATTAAATAATGGAAGTTTTGCAATAGGGACTATTTCTGATGGAATTTATATTGTTTCCAAAACAGGAACTATAGATTATCATATTTCTCAAACAAATGGATTGAGTAATAATACGGTTCTTTCTTTATTTGAAGATGCAGATAGAAACCTATGGATTGGCCTTGACAATGGTATTAATTGTATTAATTTACAATCACCAATTAAAAGTTTTTCTGACGAATCTGGTAAATTAGGCACGGTTTACGCTTCCGTTTTATTTAACGGAAAATTATATGTAGGTACTAATCAAGGCTTGTTTTATAAACTAAATAATGCTCCGGATACTTTTCATTTTATTGCCGGAACTAAAGGACAGGTTTGGTCTTTGTTTGTAAATCAAAACACTTTATTTTGTGGTCATGATTCGGGTACATTTATTATCGATAATATTTCGGCCAAATGTATTTTTAATCAATCTGGAACCTGGAAATTCCAAAATATTTCAAATGCTAATTTACTACTTCAGGGTAATTATTATGGTATTTCTGTGCTTGAAAAGAAGAATAACCAATGGACTTTTAGAAATAAAATATCAGGCTTTGATTATTCATCAAAATACTTTGAATTAAGCACGCCTAATGAGATTTATGTGAGTCATGAATATAAAGGAATTTTTAAATTTAAAATTGATAATGACTTTACAAAAGCATTTAATGTTGTTAAATTAAATTATCCATCAAAAGGTAAAAATGCAAGTTTAATTAAATACAACAATACTATATACTATGCTTATAAAGAAGGGGTATTGAAGTTAAATTATAAAAATAAAACTTTTGAAAAAGATGTTACACTAAGTAAAATTTTTACCAATGATGAATTTACTTCTGGGAAAATGATTGTAGATAAATCAAATAAAATTTGGTTTTTTTCTAAACATTACATATATTATTTTTATAGAAATAAGTTTAATTATGAACTTAAACAGAATGCAATTCCTATTCCTTCTAAGTTTACCAATGCTCTTACGGGCTATGAAAACATTACCCAACTAAATGATTATAGTTATTTAATTGGAACTACAGACGGTTACAATACGATTAATATAAACGACCTTAGTTTTAAAAATTATAAAGTATTTATCTCTTCTATTAGTGTGAATGAACTTAATAAAAAATCAAGTTATATCTCTATTAATGACGAAGTAGAATTAAATCACGACGAGAATAATATTACAATCAATTACTCGGTTGCACAATTTAATAAATACATTTCTGCAGAGTATCAATACAAGCTGGAAGGGCTTCAAGACAATTGGAGTCAATGGAATAACAAACCATCAGTAAGTTTCAAAAATCTTTCTCCTGGTGATTATAAATTTGTAGTTAGGTCTAAAATTGCAAATACAAATCTTGAAAATACTGCAGTTTATAATTTCACAATTTCAAAGCCTTTGTACATTACTAATTTCGCATTGTTTATTTATTTAATTGGGTTTGTTTATTTAGCTTTTTGGATTAATAAAAGATACCAAGATTATTACCACCAGCAAAGGTTAAAACTTATTGAAGAAAATAATTTATTGTTGGAAATTAAAGAGTTAGAAAACGAACAGCAATTAAT
>CAMCBB010000134.1 GCA_945872875.1 Flavobacterium psychrophilum | reverse complement strand
GAGCTTTTAAAAATGGCAATTAGAATGCCGGATGCCCTTAAAACCGAACGCGAAGAAATAGATGAAAAGGAGTGGCAAGAAATTCAAAAAGTAATTCATCAAGCTTTAGAAAATATTGTTCAATTTAGAAAAGATGAAGGTGCGTCATTAGAAATAGAGTTTCAAATGCGAATTGCAAAAATTCGAACCCTAATGAATGAGGCTGTTGCTTATGATGCCGAGCGCGTAGCTACTGTTAAAACCCGACTAAGAACTGCTTTAGAAGAACTTAAAGCATCGGTAGATGAAAATAGATTTGAGCAAGAATTGATTTTTTATATAGAAAAATACGACATTACCGAAGAGAAAGTTCGATTGGAAAATCACTTGAATTATTTCATCGAAACCCTTTCTGGAAACGAAGCCAACGGAAGAAAATTAGGTTTCATTACACAAGAAATGGGTCGTGAAATCAATACCATGGGATCCAAATCCAACCATGCCGAAATGCAAAAATTGGTGGTGATGATGAAAGACGAATTAGAGAAAATTAAAGAACAAGTATTGAACGTGCTTTAAAAACTTGGAATTATTATAAACATAATGGGCAAGAGATTGCATCGTGCCTCGCAATGATAAAGTTAATGAATAAAGGAAAATTAATAGTATTCTCAGCGCCATCGGGCTCAGGAAAAACAACCATAGTTAGGCATTTGCTTACCAAAGAAGATTTGAATTTAGAATTCTCTATTTCTGCTGCAACCCGAGACCCTCGTGGAGAAGAAGTTAATGGAAAAGATTACTATTTTATGTCGATTGAAGAGTTTAAAAAGCACATCAAAGCGGATGATTTTGTAGAATGGGAAGAGGTGTACCGCGATAATTTTTACGGAACTTTAAAAAGCGAAATAGAACGCATTTGGGCTAAAGGCAAAAATGTGATTTTTGATATTGATGTAGCTGGAGGATTGCGAATAAAATCAAAATTTCCGCAAGAAACTTTAGCTGTTTTTGTGAAACCACCAAGTGTAGATGAGTTAAAACGCCGACTTAAAGAGCGCTCAACCGAAAGCGATGATAAGATTAACATGCGTATTGCCAAAGCGCATGTAGAATTAGCAACGGCCCCTCAATTTGATATAGTAATCAAAAATTATGATCTGGACATTGCTAAAGAGGAAGCCTATCAATTGGTGAAAGAGCTTGTAAATAGTTAGTTACTAATATTTCAATAAATGAAAATCGGTCTCTATTTCGGAACCTTTAACCCAATTCATGTTGGGCACTTAATTATTGCCAATCACATGGCTGAACATTCCGATTTAGACCAAATATGGTTAGTAGTCACACCTCACAATCCGCACAAACAAAAAAGTACTTTACTTGATGATTACCAACGCTTGCAATTAGTGCATTTAGCTACAGACGATTATCCAAAAATAAAACCTTCCGACATTGAGTTCAAATTGTCGCAACCCAATTATACCGTAAATACATTAGCGCATTTAAAAGATCATTTTCCGCAGCATGAGTTTTCTTTGATTATGGGAGAGGACAATTTAAATTCGTTGCATAAATGGAAAAACTACGAGTATATTTTAGAAAATCACGACATTTATGTTTATCCAAGAGTTTCAGGCGAAGAAGGAAATTATGATTTACTGAATCATTCTAGAATTCACAAAGTGGCGGCTCCAATTGTAGAAATCTCCTCTACATTTATTCGAGAAAACATCAAAAATAAAAAGAATGTCCGCCCATTATTACCCGAAAAAGTTTGGGAATATATAGATCACAATAATTTATATAAAAAGTAAACTTAACATTACTTTATCACATGTTCCTGCAAACCTTTTGTAATTTAGCATTCTAAATAAATTACAATGAACAACTTCGAATTATACAATCCAGTAAATTATGTTTTTGGCAAAGGCCAAACAGAGAAATTAGCTACCTTAGTTCCTAAGAATGCCAAAGTATTAATCGCCTATGGTGGCGGAAGCATTTTTAAAAATGGCGTTTACGATCAAGTGAAAGCCGCATTACAAGGATTTGAAATCGTAGAGTTTGAAGGAATTGAGCCCAACCCAAGGTTTGAAACTTTGATGAAAGCAGTTCATATTATTCGCGAACAAAAAATTACTTTCATACTTGCAGTTGGTGGAGGAAGTGTAATAGATGGCGTGAAATTTATTTCGGGTGCTGTAAATTTTGAAGGGGATGAAATAGAAATTCTTAAAAAACGAATCCTATTTACCGACATCACCAAAGTAATTCCATTTGGAACGGTTTTAACTTTACCAGCAACAGGTTCTGAAATGAATTCGGGGGCAGTTGTAACTGTTGAAGCTACTCAAGAAAAACTAACCCTTGGAGGAAGTGCCTTGTTTCCTAAATTCTCCATTGTAGATCCAACTGTAATTGTTTCTTTGCCAAAAAGACAATTACAAAATGGAGTTGTTGATGCCTTTACACATGTTTTAGAACAATACCTAACCTACAAGCACGATGCGATGCTACAAGATCGTTTGGCTGAAAGCATTTTGCAAACCTTAATTGAAGTTGGCCCTAGTGTAGTACAAAATCCAAGTGATTATAAATTGGCTTCCAACTTTGTTTGGAGTGCTACAATGGCCTTAAACGGATTGATTCAAAAAGGGGTGCCAAGCGATTGGGCAACCCACATGATTGGTCACGAATTGACCGCTTTGTATGAAATAGACCATGCGAGAACTTTAGCCATAATTGGCCCAAATTTATACCGAGTATTGTTTGAAACCAAGAAAGAAAAACTGGCTCAATATGGCCAACGCGTATGGAATATCAGCGGGAATTCAATGGATGAAATCGCAAACCAAGCTATAGATAAAACAGTTGAATTTTTCCATACGATGGGTATGAAAACCAAGCTTTCTGAAAATACCGAAAACTACAAAGAAACGGCCGATTTTATTGTAAATCGTTTTCAAGAAAGAGGTTGGCTGGCATTGGGAGAAAAACAAAATGTTACTTTAGAAAAAGTAAGAGAAATTGTAGAACTGAGCTACTAATAAATAAAAAGGCGTTTTAGAAAAGTTCTAAAACGCCTTAATAAAACAAACTTCAACCCAAAAATTAAGATGATTCTATAGTAATAACGACAAAACTTAAAAGTTATTGTATTGATTATCATAAATTTAAGATGTTATTGATTTTGTTGCTTTTGGGAATCTAATAATAAAAGAGTATTTTTGATTTTTCAAAAGACAAATAAATGAATGCAAATCCAAAGTTTGCCGTAATTGGTGGAGGAAGTTGGGCTACTGCAATTGCAAAAATGTTGTGTATCAACTTAGATGAAATTGCTTGGTATATGCGAAATGAATCGGCAATTGATCATATAAAAACACAAAAACACAATCCAAATTATTTGAGTTCGGTAGAATTTGACACGAACAAACT
>CAMCBB010000133.1 GCA_945872875.1 Flavobacterium psychrophilum | reverse complement strand
TAATGGGAGGAAAAGGATCCGATGGAAGGTATGAAAGTAGTTTCTTGATTAACTATTTTAAAAACAAAAGAAAAATTAGTGTATTAGCATCTTCCAACAATATAAATTCTATTGGGTTTTCAATGGATGAAGTTTTTGACAACATGGGTGGCGGGAGAAACAGTAGTGTATGGATTAACGATAATGGTTCCTTTGGAATTAATGGAAGACGCTATGGCGGTGGAAACGGGATTACACAATCGAACTTAGTTGGAATTAATTATTCAGATGAATGGACTAAAAACAGTGAATCATCATTGAGTTATTTTTATTCGGGCGCCAATTCAATAAACGATAATAAAACAAATCAAATTAACTTCTTGCCATCTGGTAATTTTAGTACAAATTCAACTTCAAGCTCCAATCAAGATCGCTACACGCACAATATAAGCTCTGTATTTGAATATAAATTAGATTCACTAACTTCTATTGTAATTGAGCCTACTTTTACTAAATCGAATACTAAAAATAGGAATTTAGCAACTCAAAATTCTTTTGATGCTACAAATGCAATGTTAAACTCTAGTACTTCCGATACAAATAACGAAAACGACACCAATACTTTTAAAAATACCTTATCATTTACAAAATCATTCAGAAAAAAAGATAAATACCTGAGTTTGGTTTTTGAAAACGAAAATGGAACTACAACAGATGAGGATTACATTCAATCGAATACAATTTTCTATCAAGGTACTGTAGCACCAGACAATAGAAATCAGTTTAATAAATCAAAAAATAATAATGCGAATTACTTTACTGAGTTGGAGTACACGCATCCAATTACCGATTCGCTTCAAATAAAATTTGGTTTAGATCATAAATTAGAGAAAAATAGTGACAGCAGATCTTCTTTTAATTTCGACGCAACTAACCAATCTTACACGATTATAAATAGCTTGTTAACAAACGAATATAATTCTACCGAAAGCACATTAACTCCAAATGCTGGGTTAGTAATTAAAAAAAGTAAAATAAATTTCTCTTTTAATTTAGGTACTAACCTAATTAATTTTGATAATCAAGCTGAATATTTAAATGTAAATTCAACACTCAATAAACAATTTGTATTACCCTATGTTAATGTATATGGAAATTATAAATTTACTAAAACTAAAAACTTATGGGTAAATTATAACTATAACTACAGCCTTCCATCTGCAAGGCAAATCCTTCCAATAGAAGATTTAGCAAACCCATTAAACACCTTTATTGGAAACCCAGATTTAGATTTGAATAAATCTCACAATTTGAATTTCAATTATAGAAATTATGATTACACAACTAAATCAGGTTATGGATCTTATGTTGGAGCAAATATTAGCGAAAGCCAAATAGTTTCTTCGGTTACTTATGACGCCAACAGAAAAAGAACTACAACCTACACCAATATTTCTGGAGCATACAACTCTTGGATTACTGTGTATTGGAATAAAACAATAAAAAAAGACGGCAATAAATACCGTATAGAATTAAGAATGAATAATAATTTCGGACTTTCAAAAGGATTCACTGATGGTATAATGTATGAAGCAAAAACGCATACTTTTTCTCCAAGAATTAATTTAACTTATGATTATGGAGAATTATTAACCATAAATCCATCTTACAATTATTCTTACAACAACACTAAATATAACAATTACATAATTAGTTCTGCTTCTAATTTCACGCACAGATTTAATTTGCAAGTAACCAATTACTATCCTAAAAATTGGATATTCGGAAACGATTTTGGCTACACCTACAATTCTAATATTGCAGATGGATTTAAAAAAGATTTCTTTTTATGGAACACAAGTTTGTCATATGGATTCTTAGAAAAAAAATTAATGGCTAAGATAAAAGTGTACGATTTGTTAAATCAAAATCAAAGCGCTACTCGAACCATCACGCCAACGACCATTAGAGATGAAGAAAACATGGTATTAAAAAGATATGTAATGTTTTCTTTAACTTATAAATTAGAAAAATTTGGTGGTAAAGAGAAAAAGTCAAAAAAAAGATTCAATTGGTAATAAAAAAACTCGTTTAGCTTTAAACGAGTTTTTTTATTTATTCTTACCAGCTTCCTCCTGCACCACCACCAGAGAATCCGCCGCCGCCAAAGCCGCCACCGAAACCGCCGCCTCCAGAAGAACCGCCGAAGCCACCTCCAAAGCCGCCACCGCTATTTCTTCCTAAACTACTTAGAACGATAATATCCAATAAACTTGGAGAACGCATCATTCCGCCTCCTCGCCCATTGCCTTTGCCATTTCCTTTAACGCTAGAGACAATAATTAATACAATCACAAAAAGCACTAACAGAATTACAAATGGCGATACTCCATTTTTCAAACCATTCTTTCTGGAACCTTTGTACTTTCCTTTTAGAACATCAAAAATAGCATCAGCCCCTTTATCTAATCCATTGTAATAACTTCCTGCTTTAAATTCGGGAACGATAACATTTCGAACAATTTCTCCAGTAGTACCCGCTATTAATTTGTCTTCCACACCATATCCAGGTGCAATCCAAATTTTTCGATCTTCTTTAGATAATAAAATAAAAACGCCATTGTCTTCCTTAGCTTGACCTACTCCCCATTCATGACCCCATTTAGGAGCTAAGATTCCGATGTCTTCGCCTTTTAAATTATCAATAGTCACAACAACTATTTGTGTACTCGTTGAATCGGAATAACGAACTAATTTTTCTTCAAGTTGTTGTTTCTCCGAATCGCTTAATACTTTGGCATAATCATAAACCGAAGTTTGCAAACTAGGCTTTTCAGGAATGGTAAATTGTGCTAATCCTATTTGTGTAAACATACAAACTAGAACTATCCAAAAGGTTTTTGAGAAATTTATTCTATTTTTCATAATTCTCCTTTTGAAAGTTCGTTTGATAATTCATCGGTATCGTCCTCTTGAAATGGAAAATAATTTTTCAATTGTTCTCCCGCTTTAAGAATTCCATCTACCAATGCTTGCTTGTTATTTCCCATTTTAAAATGGTTTAACATCACTTCTTTAGTTGAGTCCCAAAACGAATTGGTTACCTTTTCATGTATGCCTTGATCCCCACAAATAGCAAATTGCTTGCTTTGGGTAGCCACATAAATTAATACACCATTTCGTTCTTGTGTGTTTTCCATTTGCAATAAATGGAAAACTTCCACTGCTCGCTCCATGGGAGCAATGGAAGTTTCTTTTTCTATATGTACTCGAATTTCACCAGAAGTATTTTGCTCGGCTATACGAATAGCCTCTATAACTTCTGCCTCTTCTTCTTTAGATAAAAAGATATCTTTTGTAGACATTATTAAAACTTAACTTCTACCGGTTTATCAGCACCTTCAACTGCTTTGAAGTATGCTTTTTCTTTATAGTTTCCTAAAAACCAACTT
>CAMCBB010000132.1 GCA_945872875.1 Flavobacterium psychrophilum | reverse complement strand
CCCCAAAATTTAGGAAAAGTTAATTCAGTTGTCACTTTATAACCCCTAGATTCGGTAATAAAATTTGAATTCAATTTATAGGCTTCGTGCAAGATTTCAATTAATGTTTTTTTAATATTATGTACCTCATTGATACCCTTTTTTTCAATAATTGAAGAAAAAGGAATGGTTGCTTCAAACCAAATACTGCCATCGTGATCATAACTTACCCAATGTATAAGCTGATTGGAATCTACTTCTTCTATGGTAAGATTTTGGCCAAACTTGGTTGGCAAAGCCAATGATTTAGCTCCATCTAATACAACATATTCTCCTGTAATTAGTAATTTTCCGTTGCTATAGAAGGTGCTTTTTGCCATTTTATTTTCTTAAATTTTCAATCAGTTCCACAACAGATGCGTGAGAAACGGTATTGTTTTCAAAATGTTTTGCAATGGCAATTCGTTCTTCTTTGGTAGCTTGAAATTGATTCAAAATATTATTCAAATGCATTTTCATATGCCCTTCTTGAATTCCAGTAGTTGTAAGGGAGCGCAATGCAGCAAAGTTTTGAGCCAATCCAGTTACTGCAACCAATTGCATCAACTCATGCGAGGAAGGCTTCCCTAAAATTTCTAATGCCATTTTTACCAATGGGTGTAGTGAAGTCAATCCGCCAACAGTTCCTAATGCCAATGGAATTTCCATCCAAAAAGTAAAGATTCCGTTTTCTATTTTAGCATGAGAAAGACTTGAATATTTTCCGTTTCTAGAGGCATAAGCGTGAACTCCAGCTTCTACAGCTCGAAAATCATTTCCTGTTGCAAGTACTACGGCATCTACGCCATTCATAATTCCTTTATTGTGGGTAACCGCTCTGTAAGGCTCTATTTCAGCAATTGCAACAGCTTGGACAAATTTTTCAGCAAATTCCTGCGGATTTTCAATATTTTTTTCTGCTAATTCTTCTACTTTACATGAAACCTCAGCGCGAACAATACAATTCGGAACATAATTAGAAAGAATACTCATTACCACTTGAAGATTCTTTTCTTCTTCGGTAAAAAAACTAGTAACTTGAGCTTCTGCTTTTAAAGTTTTAGCCAATTGCTCCAAACAAGAATTAATAAAATTAGCTCCCATGCTGTCTTTGGTTTCAAAAGTAACATGCAGTTGAAAGTAATTAGCTAATTCTTGGGTTTTATTTTGTAGTGTAATATCTAAAATTCCGCCACCGCGTTTTTGCATGTTTTTAGTAATGCTCTCGGTAGCTTCATAAAATTTAGGTTTTATTTTTTGGAAGAAATCTTCCAATTTTTTAATATCCCCTTTATAGATAAAATGCACCTGCCCTATTTTTTCAGAACTTAAAACCGAAGTTTTAAATCCGCCTCTTGTACTCCAGTATTTAGCCGATTTTGCAGCTGCAGCAACCACCGAACTTTCTTCAATTACCATTGGAATAGAAAAATACTTTTCGTTAACTAAAAAATTGGGTGCAATACCCATGGGTAAATAAAAATTAGTGATGGTATTTTCGATAAACTCATCGTGAAGTTGTTGCAATTTACTATCCGAATTCCAATATTGTTTGATCGTAGTAACTGCATGATCTGGATTGGAAAAATAAGTGGTTGCAATCCAGTTAATTTTATCTTCTTTGGATAATTTAGAAAATCCCGAAACGGCGTTATTCATTTAAATACGGATTAATTTCAATTGGTCACAAATATACGGTTTCCATTTTATTGTACTTATGGGTTTTAACAAATATTAAAACAAATAATAGCGCATTTTCTGCAAAAAAATAGTTTTAATTGAAAATTTTCACTAAAATTGAAGTCGATTATTTATACATTCAAATATGAAAACAATTAAATTATTTTCTTTATTACTTCTAACAAGTTTTTCGTTACTAGCACAGCAAAAAATATCAATTGAAGAAATCTACACAGGTGCCTTTCGCGCTAAAGCTATGGACGAATTGCAGGCTTTAAAAAACAGCAATCAATACACCGTTCTTAACACTGATCGCTCTAATAGAAGTCAGCAAATTGAATTATACGACTACGCAACTTTGCAAAAAGTAAGTACGCTTATTGATACTAAAAGCTTTAAAAGTTTAGCCGACGGAATTGACAGTTACACATTTAGCTCAGATGAAAAGCAGATGCTTATTGCGAATGCTACAGCTCCTATTTTTCGTCGTTCTTTTACTGCCGATTATTATCTATACAATCTTACATCTAAAGAATTAACTAAAATTTTGGAAAGAGTTCAAGAGCCTACTTTTTCACCTGATGGAAAAAAGATTGCTTTTGCCAGAGAAAATAATCTTTATATATACGATATAGCTTCAAAAGAAACTACTCAAGTAACTACTGACGGAAAGAAAAACGCCATAATTAACGGAATTACGGATTGGGTTTATGAAGAAGAATTTGCTTTTGTAAGAGCATTTGACTGGAGTGCCGACAGCAAAAAACTGGCGTACATTCGTTTTGACGAAAGTGAGGTTCCCGAGTTTACAATGAATATATATCAAAAGAATTTATATCCTACAGTAGAAACATTTAAGTATCCAAAAGCTGGAGAGAAAAATTCAACTGTTTCGCTGCATATATACAACATGGAGGCCGGTGCTTCAAAAAATATTGCATTAGGAAATTATTCTGATTTTTATATTGCAAGAATGAAATGGACAAACGATGCAAATACACTTTGTGCTCAGGTATTAAACAGACACCAAGACAATTTAGATTTGCTTTTTATTGACGGGAATTCGGGTGCTGCAAGAGTGGTTATGAATGAAAAAGACGCTGCTTATGTAGATGTTACCGACAACCTAACTTTCCTAAAAGACAACAGTTTTATTTGGACCTCAGAAAAAGATGGTTACAACCACATTTATTTATTTGACAAAAACGGAAAGTTGAAAAACCAAGTAACTAAAGGTGCGTGGGAAGTTACTTCGTATTATGGTTTTGACGAAAAAACTAAAACCGTTTACTATCAATCAACTGAAAACGGATCTACCGTTAGAGACATTTACAGAATTTCACTTAACGGAAAAAACAAAGTGAAGTTATCTCAACAAGTTGGAACCAACAACGCAACTTTTAGTCCAAATTTTGATTTCTTTATTAACACCTATTCTTCGGCTACAACTCCGCCAACTTATACTTTGAATAGTTCAAAAGACGGCAAACTAGTAAAAGGAATTTTAGATAATGGTTCGTTACTTGAAAAATTAAAAAAATACAACCTTCCAGTTAAAGAATATTTTGAACTAACAACCGAAAAAGGACATAAATTAAACGCTTGGATGATCAAGCCTAAAGATTTTGATGCGAGCAAAAAGTATCCTGTATTTATGTATCAGTACTCTGGTCCTGGATCACAACAAGTTGCTAATCATTGGTTAGACACCAACGATATGTGGTTTATGATGTTGTCTCAACAAGGATACATTACTGTTTGTGTAGATGGTAGAGGAACCGGATTTAAAGGGGCTGCCTTCAAAAAAGTTACTCAAAAAGAATTGGGTAAATACGAAGTGGAAGATCAAATAGATGCTGCAAAAGTTCTAGGAAGCTACTCATATGTAGATAAATCTAGAATTGGAATATTTGGATGGTCTTATGGAGGATTTATGGCAAGTAATTGCTTATTAAAAGGTGCTGATGTATTTAAAATGGCAATTGCCGTAGCTCCGGTTACCAACTGGCGTTTTTATGACAGCATTTAC
>CAMCBB010000131.1 GCA_945872875.1 Flavobacterium psychrophilum | reverse complement strand
GAAGGAGATTGTGATGGAGATGGATTATCAAATGGCGAAGAAATTGGACCAAATCCAAACGACCCATTTGATCCAAACGGAAATGGAATTCCAGATTATTTAGAGGTAAATAATCATTCGGTTTCTGAAGATGATTTAGAAATATTCTCTGCGGTTTCCCCTAACAACGATGGAGATAATGATATTTTTGTAATTAGAAATATTGAAAGTTATCCAGATAATACGGTATCTATTTATAACCGTTGGGGAGTACTAGTTTATGAAGTAGACGGTTACGGACAAGATAACAAATACTTTAAAGGTGTTTCAGAAGGTAGAATTACAATTAACCAACAAGATGAATTACCAGTTGGAACTTATTACTACATTATTAGATATAAAAATAATGCTGGTGAACAAAAACAACGATCAGGTTATTTATACATCAATAGATAAAAGTGTCATGGAAAATATAAAAAAGACAATGTTAAAAAAACTAGTTATCGGTTTTATTGTAATGATTTCTTGTAATGCTATTGCTCAGCAAGAACCTCAATATACACAGTATATGTACAATCCTTCACAAATCAATCCTGCATATTCGGGTTCTTTGGGATATGCAAGTATGTTTGGATTGTACCGAACTCAATGGGTAGGGCTTGATGGAGCTCCAAAAACAGCCAATCTTAGTTTTCATAAGCCTATAGAAAACACTAAAGTAGGTTATGGAATAAATATCTTAAATGATAGAATTGGACCATCAGAATTAACTTATTTTAATGCCGATTTTTCATACACCTTATTATTTGGAGATGACTCCAGGTTGGCACTTGGGCTTAAAGCAGGAGGTGAATTGTTGAATATTGATTTTACTAAGTTAAGTCAATACAATCCGGGGGATGTATTATATCAAAATAATATAAATAGATTTTCTCCTAATATTGGAGCCGGATTCTATTATTATACTGATAATGCCTATTTAGGATTATCCGTTCCGATGTTGTTAAACACTGCATTTTACGATGAAGTTGCAATTTCAACAGCTAACAGAAGACAAAACTTTTATTTAACTGCAGGTAAAGTTTATGATTTAAATTATTACATCAAATTCAAACCGGCATTAGTTGCCAAAGTAGTTTCTGGAGCCCCTTTACAATTAGATTTAACGGCTAACTTTTTAATCAATGAAAAATTTACAGCAGGATTGGCTTACAGAATGAGTGCAGCATTGAGCGGACTTGTTGGTTTTCAGGCTACTGATAAATTGTTTATTGGATATGGATACGATAGAGAGACAACTAGATTGTCTAATTTTAATTCAGGCTCTCACGAATTATTTTTAAGATTTGATTTATTTAATTCGAATCAGCCTATCGAAACCCCAAGATTTTTTTAATACCAATTTCTATGAAAAAATATATAATACTATCAATATTAGTTGTAACAAATTCTTTTTCACAAAAGAAAGCGCTATTAAAAGCAGCTGATAAATTTAAGCAAGAGCAATATATAGATGCTGTTAAGATTTATGAAAAGCTAGTGAAAAAAGGAGTGATTTCAACTGAGATTTATCAACGTGTTGCAGACGCCTATTATTTTAATGCCAATTATGAAAAAGCAAGTTTTTGGTATAGAAAACTTTATGAACTAGATCCTAATTGCAGTTCGGAGTATTTGTATAGATATGGGCAGTCATTAAAATCTGCTGATAATTATGCTGAGGCCAAAACTATTTTAGATTTATATGTGAAGAAGCAAACAGGAGAAGTCAGATCAGCATTGCTTTTAAAATTTAATGGAAAAGCCAATACAGATGATAAATTGTCAAATGCGTTTAAGGTTAGTAATTTAGGAATAAACTCTCCAAAATCAGATTATGGTGGAACCTTTAAAGGTGATACTTTAGTTTTTGCAAGCGCAAGAAGTCAGAATGTTGGAAGTCTAATTTACAAAAGAACCAATCAATCGTTTACTAATTTATATTATTCATTGATTAATTCATTGGTTGATTTTCCTGAGCCAAAGTTATTTTCTGGTAAAACATTTTCTAAATTTCATGAAGCTACACCAACTTTTTCAAAAGATGGAAAGACGATGTATTTTACACAAAATGAATTAAAACCAAATAATAAAGGTAAAGCTGTAAATGGTCTGTATAAAATATATAAATCGGTATATGAAAATGGAAATTGGAGCACTCCAGTTAAAGTTTCTATCGATGCAGATTCTTCTCATAGAATTGCACATCCAGCATTAAGCTTTGATGAAAAATACTTGTATTTTGCTTCCGATATGACAGGAACGCTAGGTGCTTCGGATATTTTTAAGGTAAAAATTAATGAGGATGGAAGTTACGGAAAACCAGAAAATTTAGGTCAAATAGTTAACACAGAAGGAAGAGAAAGCTACCCTTATTTAACAAGTGATAATAAATTATTATTTGCCTCAGATGGTCATCCTGGATACGGTGGTTTCGATATTTTTGTATTAGATTTAGATAATCCAAATGCCTCTCCAATTAACCTAGGTGCACCAATTAACTCATCTATGGACGACTTTGCAATGGTTTGGGATAGAGAGAAAAGATTAGGAGTATTTACCAGTAATAAAAAGGGTGGTTTAGGAGATGATGATATTTATTATTTTGAAGAAGTAAATCCTTTTTCGTTTGATGTAGATGCTATCGTTAAAGGTACATTACAAAACAACATAAATAAACAATTTTTGCAAGGTGCTCAAGTTGTACTTTTGGATAAAAATGATATTGTTATTTCTAAAACTACTACAGATGAAAATGGTAACTATTCATTTGGCCCAATAAAATCGAATCAAACGGTCAAAATCCGAATTGAAAAAGAAGGCTATGACACACAACAAAGTTTGGTTACAATTTCACAATATCAGTCACAAGTTACTGTTCCCTTTGTTGTGTCCTCTCAAAAAGTTAAAATTGAAAAAGGGGTTGATATTGCAGATGTTGTTAAATTTAATTCTATTTATTTTGATTTAGATAAATACAACATAAATAAAAATGCCAAGGTGGAACTTGAAAAGATTGTGGAGGTATTAAAATCGTATCCTACAATTAAAATTGAAATTGGTTCGCATACTGATTCAAGACAACATCGAAAATATAATAAACTACTTTCTCAAAAAAGAGCCGATGCAACCATGAAATATTTAATTTCAAAAGGAATTAAAAAAGAACGATTAACGGCTAAGGGTTATGGTGAATCTAGGTTGGTAAATAAATGTGCTGATGCCATTTATTGTACAGAAAAAGAACACCAACAAAACAGAAGAAGTAGTTTTATTATAGTTGAAGAATAAATTAGATAAGTACATTTTAATATAGTCATCTAATAATTAGTAGTTATGTGTTTTTTCAAGAAAAAAAATAAATTAGAAAAAAGGCAATATTCTGAAAAGGAGATGATAGAAATTACCAATTTATATAAAATGTTGCTAAAGATGAAAAAACGCCGTCCTGATTTAGATGCAAATAAATTAATTGATGATCTGTATCCAAATAATGGAATAACTAAAGAAGAATAAATGAAAAATATTTATTCTAATTGAATAAATTTATTCTCACATAATAAAGACTCCTAATTAGGAGCCTTATTTATAATGAAGTTATAAATTTCAAGAAACTCAATTATTTGATTTGAATAAAGGTCTATATTGCTCACTTGTACCAATAGCCTCTAAATTTATTTTTAGGGGCTATTTTTTTTGACATTAAGTTATAAAATTTTCAAGAAACTCAATTGTTTGATTTGAAAATAGGTCTATATCGCTCACGAAT
>CAMCBB010000130.1 GCA_945872875.1 Flavobacterium psychrophilum | reverse complement strand
AGGAATTTATCATCTAATTCCCTTTAAACTTTGTAAATTTGAAAATTCGTAAATTCATCCATGATTTCAATTACTCAAAAAACACTTCAAGACCTAGAATTTAATATTATTTTGCAAACTATTTCGGATCGTTGTAATACCGAAATTGGCAAGCAAAAAGCATTACAAATTACTCCATTTCAGGATAAAGAAGTGTTGTTGCAAGCTTTACATCAAACTTCGGAGTATGTTTCGTCTTTTGCGAATAATAATGCCATTCCAAACCACGGATTTGAAAACAGTAGCAACGACATTAATTTTCTAGCTATTGAAGATAGTTTTCTCGAAGTTGCAAGTTTTAGAAAATTAGCTACTCTATCGGAAACTGTAAATGTGCTGTTATTGTTTTTTAAAAAATTCCATGAGTATTATCCGAAGTTGAATGAAAAGGCTTCTCAAATTGAATATACTAAAATCATTGTTCAAAGAATTGATGAAGTAGTCGATAAATACGGAGTGATAAAAGACAATGCCTCACCCGAATTGATTCACATCCGTAGAGAGATGAGTACCGTTCGAGGAAAGGTAAACCAAAGTTTTGGCACCGCCTTAACTCAATACAATTCTTTGGGCTATCTGGATGATATTAAAGAAAGTATTGTTGAAAATCGTAGAGTTTTAGCCGTTTTGGCTATGTACCGAAGAAAAGTAAAAGGTTCTATTTTGGGCAGTTCCAAAACTGGAAGCATTGCCTATATTGAACCCGAAGCCACTTTAAAATATTCAAGAGAATTAAGCAATTTAGAATACGAAGAGCGTGAAGAAATTACCAAGATTTTAAAGAAACTCTCGAACGAAATACGCCCATTTGTTGAATTATTGCATACCTACCAAGACTTTTTAAGCGATATAGATGTCATTGCAGCTAAAGCCAAATATGCAAACAAAATAAATGGTTTATTGCCTAACATTATTGAAGAAAAGCGACTGTTTTTTAGAGAAGCCTTCCATCCTATTCTGTATTTGAATAATTTGGAAAAGAAAGAAGTGACCTTTCCGCAAACGGTAGAATTAAATCAAGACAACCGCATTATTGTCATCTCTGGGCCTAATGCCGGTGGAAAAACCATTTCACTAAAAACCGTTGGATTACTGCAATTAATGCTGCAATCGGGTATGTTGATTCCGGTACATGAACGTAGTGAAACTTTTCTTTTTGATCGCATCTTGACCGATATCGGTGACAACCAATCGATTGAAAATCATTTAAGCACCTACAGTTACCGATTGAAAAACATGAATTATTTCTTGAAAAAATGCAATTCAAAAACGCTATTTCTAATTGATGAATTTGGAACCGGTTCCGATCCCGAATTGGGAGGTGCACTAGCGGAAACTTTTCTTGAAGAATTCTATCACAGAGAAGCTTTTGGTATCATCACGACCCATTATTCAAACTTAAAAATATTAGCCAACGAGTTGCCGCATGCCAGCAATGCCAACATGCTATTTGATGAAAAATCGCTGGAACCATTATATAAATTAATCTTAGGGCAAGCTGGAAGTTCGTTCACTTTTGAAGTGGCACAAAAAAACGGGATCCCATTTGGATTAATTAATCGTGCGAAAAAGAAAATTGAGGGCGGAAAAGTGCGCTTTGACAAAACCATTGCTACACTTCAAAAAGAACGCTCTAAAATGGAAAAAACTTCTAACAATTTAAAAGAAGAAGAAACCAAAGCGCGAGAAGAAAGCAAGAAAATGGAGCAGATTAATATCAAAATCAAAGACAAGTTGGAGCGCTACCAAGAATTGTATGATGCCAACCAACGCCTTATTTATATAGGTCAAAAAATTGATGATATTGCCGCCACCTATTTCAATAACAAAGACAAGAAAGTGCTTATTGGAGAATTTCTAAAAATGGTGGAGATTGAAAACAGCAAGCGTAGAAAAGTTTCGGTTAAAGAAAAGAAAGCGCAAGAAGTTATTCAAATGAAAATTGTTCAGGAAGTTACAGTTAAAGTAGAAGAAATCCGACAAGAAAAGAAAGAGAAGAAAATCAAAGCCGCGTTGGTGCCCGAAAAACCTAAAATGGTTCTTAAAATTGGAGATCGTGTACGCATGTTCGATGGCAAAGCCATTGGCACTTTAGAAAAAATTGAAAAAAATAAAGTGGTGGTGAATTATGGTGTTTTTACTTCTAAAGTTAATCTAGATTTATTGGAATTTGTAGAGCGTCCGAAGTAAAATTTAATAGGCCTAAGTAATAATTGGGTTAGTTGGAGCCATTTTCCTTATGATGGGTAGTAACAAAAATAAAAAAGACTAAGTTAAGCTTAGTCTTTTTTATTTTAATTCAATTTATTATTTACCAAATCACCACACGCAAGGAATCGGGTTGGTACATTGGACTTCCGGGTTTGATATTAAATGCTTTATAAAATTCAGGAATATTACTCAATGGCCCGTTAATTCTATATTGAGCAGGTGAATGCACATCGCTCATAATTTGTTGCGAAAGGGCTTCTTTATTGGAATTCACCATCCATGCATACGCATAAGCTAAGAAATAACGTTGGTCTGGATTGAGTTTGCTAATTATTTCTTTGCTGGTGTATTGTTTGGTTTTCTTAAACGCTTCATATCCCATTACAACACCACCTAAATCGGCAATGTTTTCTCCCTGTGTAGCAGAACCATTAATATTTTTATCACCTACTTTATATTTGTTAAATTGCGAAACGATTAACCCAGTTTTAGTTTGGAATTTCTTTAAATCTTCATCAGTCCACCAATTATTTAGGTTTCCTTTTTCGTCATACTGACTTCCTTGATCGTCAAATCCGTGGGTGATTTCGTGTCCGAAAGTAGATCCACCAATAATTCCGTAAAGAATCGCATCGTCGGGCATTCTGCCTTCGTATCCTGGTACTAAAATATTACAAGCCGGAACACAAATTTCATTATTACTTGGGTTGTAATAAGCATTATAAGTTTGTGGATACATGCTCCACTCGGTTCTATCCACTGGTTTTCCGTATTTATTGGTCATGTATTGGTATTGCCAAACATTAGCAGCCATCACATTTTTACAATACGATGTTCTATCAATGTTCATACTGCTCATGTCTTTCCATTTATCTGGGTACCCCACTTTCATGACAATTTTACTCAATTTATTAAGCGCTTTTACTTTGGTGGCCGCACTCATCCAATCTAGTTTTTTAATGTGATCTGCATAAACTTCGCGAATGTTATTCCCAATTTCTAGCAATTTTTCTTTAGATCCTTCTGGCAAATACTCTTTCACATATACTTGCCCAATTAACTCTCCAAGCGAACCATCAGTTTGCTCAACACAACGCTTCCATCTTGGTTTTTGTTTTTTTACACCTCCCATAATGGTAGAGTAAAATTTGAAATTTTGATCTTCAATTGGTTTGCTTAAATACGCAGCGTAAGTATTAACTAAATCCCATTTTAAATAGGTTTTCCAATCGGCAATAGCATAGCTTTTCACATAACCACTCAATGCTTTATAAAATTCTGGTTGCCCAACAATTACCGAATCTGCTTTGGCAATACCTAAATCTTTTAAAGTTATGCTCCAATCGATATTTGGCGTTAGCGATTTAAATTGTTGCACGCTCATTTTGTTATAATTTTTAACAGGGTCGCGTAATTCTTCCAACTTTCTTGAAGCTTTCGCCAAATCAGTCTCCAGTTTCATAATTGAAGTCGCATTTTGACCTGCCACAGCAGCATTCACGCCAAGCAATTGCATCATCGCCTGAATGTGTTTTACATA
>CAMCBB010000129.1 GCA_945872875.1 Flavobacterium psychrophilum | reverse complement strand
AAAGCCAACATAGAAAATCACGATACGATTGGAATGATTGCTATGGATGCCAACGGAAATTTATCTGGAGCATGTACCACAAGCGGAATGGCTTTTAAAATGCACGGTCGTGTGGGTGATTCCCCAATTATTGGTGCGGGTTTGTATGTAGATAATGAAATTGGAGCAGCAACTGCAACCGGACATGGAGAAGAAGTAATTCGAATTGCTGGCGCACATTTGGTAGTCGAATTGATGCGACAAGGTAAAACGCCTCAGCAAGCTTGCGAAGAAGCGGTGCAACGAATTATTAAATTAACCAAATCGAGAAACAAAAATCTTACCGACATTCAAGTTGGATTTATTGCCCTAAATAAAGCAGGTGAATATGGCTCCTATTGCATTCAAGGTGGTTTTAATTATGCCGTTTACGATGCCACAGGAAATAAATTAATTGACGCACCCTTTTATTTGAAGTAATTATGAAATTAGAAGTCGCTTGTTTTAATTTAGAATCGGTAGCCGTTGCTCTGCAAAGCACAGCAGATCGCGTGGAGTTTTGCGACGAATTAAACGAAGGAGGCACCACGCCCAGCAAAGTAGCTACAATAAAAGCAAGAGCATTATTCTCAAAGGAATTGCTAGTTATGATTCGTCCTCGTGGTGGCGATTTCAATTATTCGAAAACGGAATTTGAAACCATGAAAAATTCTATATTAGAATTAAAAAATACCGGAATTGACGGATTTGTTTTCGGAATCCTTACTCAAAATAACAACATTGATGTTCTAAGAAACTCCGAACTTGTGGCTTTGGCTAGTCCGTTACCGTGTAGTTTTCATAGGGCCATTGACCACACAAACGATTATTTTCAAGCCATAAAAACATGCATTGAAATTGGTTTCAAAACCATTTTAACCTCCGGTAATGCATCAAAAATAGACTTAGGGTCTGCAGCCGTACAAGAAGCAGTCATTCGATATGGAAATCAAATTCAGATTATGCCAGGTGGTGGTTTACGTTCTTCCAATGCATTTAAAATTAAAGAAATAACTAAAGCTACTTATTTTCATACTTCAGGTATAACTGATGCAACAGAAATTGCAAATCTTACAGAAATCAATGCACTTAAAGCCGTAATTGCCAATGCGTAAAAAGTGGTTTATTGTCTTAGTCCTTCTATTTTATTCAATCTTGGGTTGGACCCAAAATTGGGAGCGATCGCTTTCAAAAGAAAATTGGAAGTTTCAAAAATTTTCGGATAACCAATGGAGCAAAGCTAAGGTTCCTGGAACGGCTCATACCGATTTGCTTTTAAATAAATACATACCCGATCCTTTTTATGGCAGCAATGAAAAGCAATTGCAATGGATTGAAGAACAATATTGGGTGTACCAAACCCAATTTGTTGTTTCCAAAAAAGAACTACAAGCCCAAAACAAAGAATTGATTTTTTACGGATTGGATACCGATGCCGAGGTGTATCTGAATGATTCCTTGGTTTTGGAAGCTAACAATATGTTTCGGACTTGGCGCCTACCAGTTCAGAAATTGCTGCGTCAGGGCAAAAATACCTTACGAGTTGAATTTGAATCGGCTTCCTTAAAAGCTAAAAAAGCGGCCGCCTTATCCCCTTTTGTATTGCCTGGAGACGAGAAAGTCTATGTTCGAAAAGCACCGTATCAATTTGGTTGGGATTGGGGTCCCCGATTTGTAACCGCCGGAATTTGGAAAGACGTTTCGCTCCATTTTTGGAATAGCGCCCAACTAAAATCGGTTGCTTATTCTCAAGAGGAATTAAACGATAAAGTGGCGCAGTTGAAAATTAAAGCTACCGTAAAATGTGAAAAGCCTGGGGTTTATTCGATTCAAATAAATAATAAAAGACAAACCGTTACGCTTAAAAAAGGAATTCAAACTGTTGTAATTCCGTATCAAATTTCGAATCCAAAAAAATGGTGGCCCAACGGATTGGGGGAACCTAATCTGTACAATTTCTCTGTTCAAATTCGAAAGAAAGAAAATTTATTGGACGAAAAGAAATTACAAATAGGATTGCGAACTATCGAGTTAGTTCAGGAAAAGGATGCTGCTGGTAAGAGTTTTTATTTCAAAGTCAATGGAAGAAAGGTTTTTATGAAGGGAGCCAATTATATTCCACCCGAATCGTTCCTGACCAAAATGACTTACAAAAAGTACAAAAACCTCATAGAAACGGCAGTACAATCCAACATGAATATGCTGCGCGTGTGGGGCGGTGGCGTTTATGAAGACGATGCATTTTATTCATTATGCGATCAAAAAGGGATTTTGGTTTGGCAAGATTTTATGTTTGCTTGCGCTTTATTTCCTGGCGATGAAGATTTTATTTCCAATGTAAAAAACGAAGTCAAAGATCAAGTTGTTCGCTTGCAAAATCATCCATGTATTGCGCTGTGGTGCGGCAACAACGAAGTGGACGAAGGTTGGAAAAACTGGGGATGGCAGAAACAATACAACTATTCCAAACAAGATTCTACTACCATTTGGAACAACTACCAACGGCTTTTTGAAAAAGAAATTCCTGCGGTTTTGGATTCTTTGGTATCCAAAGAAAATAATCGCTATTGGCCTTCCTCCCCTTCTATTGGCTGGGGAAAAAAGGAAAGTCTCACACAAGGAGATTCCCATTATTGGGGCGTTTGGTGGGGAATGGAACCTTTGGAAACCTACACTAAAAAGGTAGGAAGATTTATGAGTGAATACGGTTTTCAAGGGATGCCCGATTTGAAAACTTTTGCAACTTTTGCCCAACCTAGCGAGTGGAACCTCACTTCGGATGCGGTGAAAGCACATCAAAAACACCCCACGGGATACGAAACGATTCAAACCTATATGGAGCGCGATTACAAAGTTCCAACGGTTTTTGAGGATTATATTTATGTATCGCAATTACTGCAAGCCAGAGGCTTTAAAATAGCTATTGAAGCGCACCGATCGGCGATGCCGTATTGCATGGGAAGTTTGTATTGGCAACTCAACGATTGTTGGCCGGTGACTTCGTGGAGCAGCCTGGATTATTTTGGCCGTTGGAAAGCAGCACAATACCAAATCAAACGCTCATTTGAACCTAAATTGATTGTGATTAAAGGTATTGAAGATACTATGGGTTTAAACGCAATACAAGTGCAACTCGTTAATGAAGCACTAACAAACGAAAAAGGAACACTCCAATTGCGCCTGATTGATTTTAACGGAACCGAACTATGGAAAACTACCAAAGAAATTGAATTGCCATCCAATACGGTAACTAATGGATTAGAATTAACTCAAGCGGAAATTCCAGACACCAAACTTTGGAATCGTTGTGTGCTGCACGCGGTGTTCACCAATACAAAAGGAGAGCGAACCACAGCAAACTATTATTTTGTTGCTCCAAAAGCGATGCAATTACCCAAACCCAACATCACCTACCGCTTTATCGATAATAATCACCTAGAACTTTTAGCTACTGCTTTGGCTAAAGATGTTTTTATTCAAGGTGAAGGAATGGAATTGGAAGATAATTTCGTGGATTTGCTACCCAATGAAAAACGAATAATAAAATTTAAAGGCAAAAAGGGCGTCTTGAAAATAAAATATTTGAATGATTTGTGGTAAAAACGGTTTAGTTACTAATTTACAAAAGAATTACAATTGACTTAATTCTCAGTAAACAATAGAAAATGAATCAATTAGTTTATGCCAAAAAAAATAAATAGTTTTTTGTTTAAAATCTATTTGGAAAACTAAAAAAGGTTACTATATTTGCAACCGCAACGACAAAACTGGAGAAATGGCAGAGTGGTCGAATGCGGCAGTCTTGAAAACTGTTGACTGTAACAG
>CAMCBB010000128.1 GCA_945872875.1 Flavobacterium psychrophilum | reverse complement strand
AAATTATCAGAAGATTCTAGATCTACATCATCGTCATCTTCTTCTACATCTTCAGATCCACCACTGTCTTTTAATAAATCAACTTCTTCCTCTTCTTCTTCACTTGGTAAATCATCATCATCTATATCTAATCCTTTAACTGGAGCAATTGGCTCAATTACTGCATCTAAATCTTCTTCATCAAATTTTTCCATACGGTTAGCTAATTTCGTGCTAACTTTTACTAAATATATAGAATCTTCGGTTCTAACTTCTACTGCTTCGATAAGTTCGTCTTTTGCATTTCTAAAACGAATAATATCAGTACTATCATATCCGTCAGGAAATTTTTCTACTAATAAGTTTAAAATGTCACCGGTTAGCTTGGCATAATCAACAATTATTCTTTTCATAAATAGGATATTATAAATCTAATAAATAAGCAAAAATTAAAGGTGCAACTATTGTTGCGTCTGATTCAATAATGTATTTAGGAGTATCAATATCTAATTTACCCCATGTTATTTTTTCATTTGGTACCGCTCCTGAGTAGGATCCGTAGCTTGTTGTAGAATCTGAAATTTGACAGAAATAACTCCAAAACGGAATGTTGTGCATTTCCATATCTTGGTAAAGCATTGGTACCACGCAAATAGGAAAATCTCCAGCAATTCCACCGCCAATTTGGAAGAAACCAACTCCTTTACCAGCAGAATTTTTAGGATACCAATCTGCAAGCCACATCATGTATTCAATACCGCTTTTCATGGTAGTAGGTTTGAATTCGCCTTTGATGCAATAGGAAGCAAAAATATTTCCCATCGTACTATCTTCCCATCCTGGAACTACAATAGGTAAGTTTTTTTCTGCTGCAGCAATCATCCAAGAATTCTTTGGATCAATTTCATAATATTGTTCTAATACACCAGAGTTTAGCATTTGATACATAAATTCATGCGGAAAATAGCGCTCTCCTTTCGAATCAGCATTGTTCCAAATATTGAATAAATGTTTTTGTAATCTTCTAAATGCTTCTTCTTCTGGAATACAAGTATCTGTAACTCTATTGTAATGATTTTCTAATAAATCCCATTCTTCCTGAGGACTAAGGTCTCTATAATTTGGAACTCTTTTGTATGAATTATGAGCTACTAAATTCATAATATCCTCTTCAAGGTTTGCTCCAGTACAAGAAATAATATGAACTTTATCTTGACGAATCATTTCTGCAAGTGATTTACCTAATTCTGCAGTACTCATTGCGCCAGCAAGTGTTATCATCATTTTTCCGTTTTCTAAAAGATGTTGTTCATATCCCTTTGCAGCATCTACTAAAGCAGCAGAATTAAAATGAAGATAATTATTTTCTAAAAACTGACTTATTGGTCCTTTACTCATTGTTATTGTTTAATTAGTTGTAAACACTTGGGTTCAAAGAAAAACTATTTTTTTTAATATTTCAAATTTTTGAGAACTAATTTTAGGTATAAAAACGACTTAAAATCAGCCTTTATAAATGGTTGATAATTAATAAAATTAACTCCTTATTTTTGAAAATAGGTTGTAAAATAATTTAAAATATTTTTATTTTTTTTTGGTGTAACCTAAAATTTTAAGCACATCATCGGAAGTTTGCTGTTCAGAAAAAACCTCAGTTGCTATGATTCCGTTTTCATCTCTATCAATTAAGATATGTTTTGGCTGCGGAATTAAACAGTGATGCAGTCCTCCAAAACCACCAATGGTTTCTTGGTAAGCACCCGTATTGAAAAATCCAATATAAAGAGGTTTTTCTTTATTGTACTTTGGCAAATAAATAGCATTCATGTTTTGTTCAGAGTTGTAATAGTCATCGCTATCACATGTCATTCCGCCAAGTAGCACTCTTTCGTAGGTATCATTCCATCTATTTACGGCAAGCATGATGAAACGCTTGTTAATTGCCCATGTATCGGGTAAAGTTGTGATAAACGAGCTGTCAATCATGTTCCATGCCTCTCTGTCATTTTGCTGTTTTTGATACAATACTTGGTAAATAGCGCCTCCAGACTCACCAACTGTAAACGATCCAAATTCGGTAAAAATATTTGGAACATCAACTTCAGCTTCATCACAAGCAATTTTTATTTGGTGAATAATTTCATCAATCATGTATTGGTAGTCGTATTCAAAAGCTAATGAATTTTTAATTGGGAATCCACCACCAATGTTTAGTCCATCAAGTGATGGACACTCTTTTTTTAGAGCGATATAAACTTTAATACATTTTACCAATTCGTTCCAGTAATAGGCATTGTCATTAATTCCAGTGTTGATAAAGAAGTGAAGCATTTTCAATTCTAATTTATCATTTTCTTGGATTTGCTTTTTGTAAAATTGAACGATGTTTTTATATCCAATTCCTAAACGAGAAGTATAAAACTCAAATTTTGGTTCTTCCTCCGCAGCAATACGAATTCCTATTTTAAATTTCCCCTTAATTTCTGATTGAAGTAAATCTAATTCTTCATAGTTGTCAATAACAGGAATGGTATTTTTATGACCATTATTAATTAATCTTGCAATATTGGTAATGTATTGTTCTCTTTTAAAACCGTTACAAATTATATAGGTGCTCTTATTAATTTTCCCATTTTCTAATAAATTCTCAACAATATTAATATCAAATGCAGAAGAAGTTTCTATATGAATATTGTTTTTAAAAGCTTCATTCATAATGTATTGAAAATGAGAGCTTTTTGTGCAGTAGCAATAGTAATATTTACCTTCATATTTGTTTTTTTCCATAGCATTACGAAACCAATTTTTGGCTTTTTTAATGTTATTGGAAATTTGTGGTAAATAAGTAAACTTTAACGGAGTTCCGTATTGTTCTACCAATTTCATCAAATCAATATTGTGAAATTGTAAAGCATTTTCTTTATTTAGAGTAAATTCCTCTTGAGGAAAATAGTAGGTTTGATTAATTAAGTCGAAATATTTAGTGTTCATTATAGTAGATTTTAGATTAAATAAATGTAATTAAACAAGGATTAATCTAGAATTCAAACCCTAATATTTGCGTAAGCAATTGGTAAATCAATTGTTATTGATTCGATGTTAGTAAAATTCACAACAACATTGGTTAAAGTAGTATTAAAAAACCCGAAACTGTTAGCAGGAAAACTAGGCGTGTTTTCTGCTAGAAATAAAGGGAAGTTGCTGTTTTTAGTTTTATTCATCACGGCAAATTTATAAAATAATAAATGTGATTTGTAAAAAAATAAATAAAAAAATTGTTAAGTTTCGTAATCGGCAAATCCGTTAATAATTACTTCATTATCAGTGTATTGATTCAAGATAATTGTCCCAATATTTTCAATTAAAGCAAATTGCACTTTTCCATACTCATTTTTCTTATCATGAATGAGGAGATTTACAATCGAATCAATGTCATTTTGTGTAAAAAATTGTTTTTCAAAAATGGCTAATAAAGTGCTTTTTATTTCAATATATTCTTCTTCGGTAATTAGTTTTTTTTCTTTTGAAATGTAACTTTCCAGAATCATTCCAATGGCAATTGCTTCACCGTGAAGTAAAGGCTTTTCGGTTTCTAAAAAATGACTTTCAATAGCATGTCCTAGAGTATGCCCAAAGTTAAGCGCCTTGCGAATTCCGTTTTCAGTTGGATCCTGACATACGATTTCGTTCTTAATTTCAATCGATCGATATATTAGTTGATCTAAGTCGTCAAAATTCAATTCTTTTAAATCTTTAAATTGATTCCAATATTTTTTATCATAAATCAATCCGTGTTTTAGCATTTCTGCCAATCCCGATTTCAACTGATTTTGAGGTAATGTTTCTAAATAGTCGGTGTCTATTACTACTAATTTGGGTGCATTTATGACTCCAA
>CAMCBB010000127.1 GCA_945872875.1 Flavobacterium psychrophilum | reverse complement strand
CATTGAAGCCTGGGTAAAACTTGGAGGCACAGTTCCTGCAACTCCACCCATAGCAACATTTAACAAAAGGTATTGCTCTAAATTAAAGGGCCAAGTATTTGAATTTTTTACCGCTGGATTATAAGTATAATAAGGCACGCCATCCAATAGAAAAGTCAATTGAAATGGAGACCAGTTCAATGAATAAACATGATAATTATTTGCCAAATCGGATGCAATTGTTCCGCCATTATTAACCGAACCCCCAAAAGAAGAAGGCGTATGTATGGTACTTTGAATATAATTTATGGATTGTCCTGGAAAAATTCCGTGTTCCATAATGTCAATTTCACCACAAGTAGGCCAATCTACAGATCCAAAACTTGAAGCAAAATAACCTCCTGGTTCATTGATATTTTTTCCCAACATCCAAATAGCAGGCCAAGTTCCGGCATCGATAGGAAGTTTAGCTCGCACATCTATTCGTCCGTATTTAAAGGCAAATTTCGAATTTAATCGTGCGGAAGTATATTGTTTCGTGATGCCTTGATCTGTATAAGGTTCTTTTTTGGCAACAATATTTAACAAACCTGCATTTACAAAAGAATTAGATAATTGATTGGTGTAATGCTGAACTTCCCCATTGTACCAACTTCCGCCGGAAGGCAATTGGGTTTGTTGAAACCACTTGTTAGAATCTACAGGGCCACTAGTATTAAATTCATCCGACCAAACTAAATCAGAATAAACTACATCGACCTGAGCAAATCCAAATTGGAAGAACAGGAAAAAAGATAAAAGTAATTTGTAGGGAGTAGTATTTTTCATTTTTAGTTTTATATAATAATTATTTAGCTGCTTGATCACCTCTTGAAATCACTAATTGCTCTTTAATTTCTTTGGCTTTATCTGCGGTCAAGTCATAGTCTCTCATTACCCACATTCCAATTAATGTTCCTAAAATCGGTATTCCTGAGAAAAATAGTCTCAAACCCGAAACAGCGCCTTCAACTTGAGTTACTGCTCCTGGATGAAAATCAACACAAGACATAATTACTCCTGTTAATAATCCTGCAATTGCAAAACCAAATTTAACCATCCACCAATAAATAGCTCCGAATATTCCTTCTCTTCTTTTACCAGAAGTAAGTTCATCCATATCGCAAACATCGGCAGTCATTGACATCATTAAAGTAAACAAACTACCTATACCAAAAGCAAAGAAAGGAAGTGCAAATAGGAACATATAAGGTTTGCCTGGAATAAATAGAAACCAAAGCAAAATATAACCAAAAATTGATATGCCTTGACAGATTAAAAAGGTTTTCTTTTTTTCTATTTTTTTAGACATCCATGTTACTATTGGAATTACAATAAAAGTAGTTGACAAAGCTCCTAAACATCCGAAAAGTGTTGGCCAAATTCCTGCATCTGCAGAAACTCCGTTAAACAAATAATAAACTACTATAAAAAAGGTAAAACCAGCAACAGTATTAAAGGCATTAAAAATGAAGAAAGTCGCAATGCAAAGTTTTCTAAAAGGTTTATTTCTAAATGCTTCACTAAAACTTTTTAATATTTCTTTGAAACTACCACCAATAGCTTTAAATGTTAATGGCGAAAAACTAACCTCATCTTTTGTCGACTTACTTTTAATAAATATTGCAGGAATCATTGCTAAAATCATGCAGGAAATCCCTACCCAAACGGCTAAAGTTCTTGTAGCAGTATCTGCATTTGGAAACCAACTTGGATCATACATAATAACCCAAAACCATGGTGCAATAACCCAAGCCCATTGACCAATCCATTGTGAGATTGCCATAATACTAGTTCTTTCATGAAAATCATCACTCATTTCATAACCCATTGCAACATAGGGAACACTAAAAATGGATAGTCCTATATAAAATATTATTGACCATGTAAGAAAGTAATAGAAATTATAATCTATTCCACTTTCTCTAAATAATTGCCACATTACTACAAAAGAAATCCCCATAATTATGGCACCAATAAAAACATATTGTCTTCGTCTTCCCCACTTGGATCGAGTATTATCAGATATAAAACCCATAATTGGGTCAATAAAAGCATCTAATATTCTAGGCAAAAAGTAAGTAATACCCCACATCCAAGTTGGCATGCCTAAATTTTCAACTAACACAACCATAAATATTCCTAGTGCTGCCGGGAACATTTGGTTGGCCAACATTCCTAATCCAAAGGCAATCTTTTGACCCATAGAAACCGATCCGTTTGAGTTGCTGTTGTTATTTGACATAATTTATATTTTAAATTTATATTTTTTTGAGTTTACACCCAACTTATTATTCTTATCGTAATACTATTTTATCAATAGTTAATTTTATTTTTATGATTTCACCGGTTCTCAAAAACAACTTTTGACTTGCTTGAACATCTAATTTGTTTGAATTAAAAATAGCATCAGTTCCATTAGAATAAGTTACTTCAATGCTATTTGTATCACCAATTTTATATACAATCGGAGTTTGACAATAGGTAAATCCAAGGGAATCTTCTTGTAATTCAATTGTTTTTTGCTTCATATTTACATCCACAAAATGAAATGATTTAGATTCTTTTAAGAATTCTTCTTTTCTTAATAATAAAGGTGCTAAATGTAGACAACCCTTTTTTACAAAAACTCCAAGTTCTCCAAATCGACTCAATACATCTTCCTTCACTTGCCCAGTCATTCCTGGTTGTTGCGCCCCTTTTCCAGCAGGCGTATGTGAATACGGATCGGTAGGAAAAGCACCATATAAAGCAGGTGATTTATGCACTCCAATTCCGGCGTTTACTTCATAATAATGTTCTAATAAACGACCAATTACTTCTGGAGATTCGTTTTCTTTTTGCGCTTTAAAACAACATTCTTGAACTGCTAATTGCAGTTTAGAAACCATATGCCAATAAATTGATCCCAACCCTTCATATCCATAAAACGTTCCCGATCTTCCGGTAAATGCTTTATGATTAAATACTTGCTCGAAAATTTCAGTTATAGTATCGGTTTCTTTTTCAACTAAATTTTTAAATTCTTCTTGAATTTTTAAATGCTCAAGTGCCACCTTTAAATCATTGGCATTGTTGAAATTTCCATTAAAATGATAATTACCATCGCAATCCATTTTAATCACTTGGAGGTTCTTTTTGGAAACCAATTGAGTAAGTATTTCTGATTTTGCAACAGCTTCTTTTGGAATTTTATTCTTTACTAAGAATTTTGGCAATTCTTTGTTTGGATACAACAAATAACTGTATTGGTCTTTTCTAAATAATTTACTAGATTTTAAATTATCTAAAACCACTAATGCATCTTTTGAACTTAAATACCCCGAGCTTAAAACGGCAACTTGACCTTCAAGCATTTCGCTTAAATAAGAAATTGACATCTGTTTTTCGTTCTTAATAGTCACTAAATTATAGGCGTGGTATAAATTATCGGCTCTTTTATTTGCTTCAATAGAATGATCAATAAAATCCAAACACACTTGGGTAAATGTTTTTAAACCAGCCATTGAATGGGTTCTTTTTTTACCCCAAAAACCACTGTTATAAATTTGAAAACGATAATCGGAAGCCGCTTTACCCAATCGATCTATAATTTTTCTTCGTGAAGCATCATCAATCTTACCTGAAAGCAACTGCTTATTTTCAACCAAACACTCTCTTACTTCATGGTAAAACTCAACCATTTCATTAGAGATTTTGATGTTTTCTAATTTTGAATTCTCTAAAATTTGTTGGAAGAATTTCAAAAATCGTCTTAAATAATATAGCGTCACCATGGAAACCCCATTACCTACTAACGCATTGTTAGCATCGTTCCATTCTGGTCGTTGGGTATTCATCCAAATACCACCTTCCGGAATGAAATT
>CAMCBB010000126.1 GCA_945872875.1 Flavobacterium psychrophilum | reverse complement strand
TTGATTAGTATTTATAAGCTACTCCAACCATTCTAGCTTGAGAACTTCCTAATCCTTTATTTAAACGATTACCTACATCATAATCTTTATCTTCAGTAACTAAAACTACAACACCACCAAGATTAAAGCAATCTTCTTTTAATCTTTCTTCTGATTTTTTGTCAGCATTTGCACCAGTTCTGTAGCTGATAAAAGCAGTTTTACCTTTTACTTCACCAATTCTAGTTAAGCCTTCAACATCTTCTGGGTTTTTAGTTAAAATAACATTTTTAAAACCATCTTTACCTTCAATATTGATTCTTTCAGTAATAACTTGTTTTCTGCCTGAAGCAAATTTTACCACGTTGATTGCAATTTTAGAGATTTTTTGAGATAAATCTTCTCCTTTATAAACAAATGTAATTGCAGATCCGTCAATACTTATTACTTTACCTTCAATAGTAGAACCATTATGCATGGTTAACATATCTTGTGCTTTACCAGCAATTGCAAGTAATAAGAAGCAAGATACTAAAATAATTTTCTTCATTTTTTTTTAATTAGATTAAACTTTTATAAAATTCACAGCAATAATACAAAATTTATTTTCAACTATTTAATAATTTAATTCTTACATTAAAAATAAACCCTAACAAACGGCATTAAAGCATCAGTATATACCATTTTATCCTTATTGTACAAAAGATTGTAGCGCATGCCCAAAGTTACATTTTCCATACGGTAGCCTCCTCCCACAAAAAGTCCGGTGTTCCAAAAATTATCTTTTATTGTGCCAGTGGTTGGATTTCGAAAGGTATTATTTACTCTTACTTGTTCTAACTCTATGGATAATTGCACTTCTTCAACCGGGTTAAAAAGGGTTATTGTATTAATTCCATATATGACAGAACTGAAAATATCCTTTTGTGAAACGATACTTCCTTGTAAGCCTGCTCCTATAGAAATATATTGATTTAAATTATAAATTGCATTTGGAGCTAGTGTAATATCAGTAAAACCTGATCCAATATTAAGCCCAAATCCTCCACCAAATTGCACCTTATTCCAAAAATCACTTTTTTGTTTTTCTGATACATCGGATTGACCATATAATTTCGAAAAAGTGCCAATTAATAGCAATAAAATAAACCTTCTTCCTAAAATTTTTACAGAATTCCTCACCATAATTAGTGCATATTTATTTAGCGATATAAATGTATCAAAAACATAGAAAGATTGTTATAAATATTTTACTTTTGCATAAATTTTTTCAATTATACGATTACTTATATTTAAATTATGGATAGGTTTTCTTTCTTAAACGCAGCACATACCGAGTTTTTCGCACAATTATACGAGCAATATATATATAACCCTGATGATATAGAGCCAAGTTGGAGAGCTTTTTTTCAAGGTTTCGATTTTGGGATGGAGACTTACAACCAAGAAAATGCAGGTGCTCAATTTGCCAATTATGCCGAAAACGGAGTTGTTTCTGAAAAACTTCAAAAAGAATTTAATGTTTTAAAATTAATTGAAGGATACCGTACAAGAGGTCATTTATTCACACAAACAAATCCGGTTAGAGATAGAAGAACCTACGAGCCAACTTTAGATTTAGTTAATTTCGGACTTTCCGATGCTGATTTAGATACGGTTTTTGATGCTGCCAAATTATTAGGAAAACAACCTTCATCTCTAAAAGATATTTTAACCCATCTTAAAAATGTGTATTGCCAACATATTGGTATCGAATACATGTATATGAGAAAACCAGAGGTAATTCAGTGGGTTCAAAATAGATTAAACATTAATGATAATCTTCCAAATTTTGATGCAAATCAGAAAAAACACATTCTTGATAAATTAAACGAAGCCGTATCTTTTGAAAACTTTTTACATACTAAATATGTAGGTCAAAAGCGTTTCTCATTAGAAGGTGGAGAAAGTATCATCCCAGCTTTAGACACTTTAATTGAGGCTGCAGCCGAAAAAGGAGTAGAGCATTTTGTAATGGGAATGGCGCACCGAGGAAGATTAAATGTATTAGCAAATATTTTCGGAAAAAACACCCAAGATATCTTCTCAGAATTTGACGGAAAAGATTACGATAAAGAATATTTCGACGGAGATGTGAAATACCACCTAGGATTAACATCTGAAAGAACGACCGATTCTGGTAAAAAAATTAACCTGAATTTAGCTCCAAATCCTTCGCACCTAGAAACCGTTGGAGCGGTAATTGAAGGAATTGCAAGAGCAAAACAAGACCACCATTTTACAAATGATTTCTCTAAAGTGTTGCCAATTGCAGTACACGGAGATGCTGCAGTTGCAGGTCAAGGAATTGTTTACGAAATTGTTCAAATGGCACAATTAGACGGATATAAAACCGGCGGAACCATTCATATTGTAATCAACAACCAAGTTGGTTTTACCACCAATTATCAAGATGCTCGTTCGTCTACTTATTGTACAGATATTGCAAAAGTAACTTTATCGCCAGTTCTTCACGTGAATGCAGATGATGCTGAAGCTGTAGTTCATGCGATGTTATTTGCATTAGATTTCCGAATGGAATTTGGGCGTGATGTATTTATAGATTTATTAGGATATAGAAAATACGGACACAACGAAGGGGATGAGCCTCGTTTCACCCAACCCGTTTTATACAAAATCATTGCGCGTCATAAAAATCCAAGAGATATTTATGCAGAAAAATTAATCGTTGACGGAATTGTAGATCAAGCCTATTTAACCAAAATAGAAAACGAATACAAAGAACGTTTAGATGAGAATTTACAAGAATCGCGTAAGAAAAGTTTAACCATCATCAAGCCATTTATGCAAGATGAATGGAACGGATTTGAACAAGTTTCAGATGATGTAATGCTAAAAAAAGTAGATACTAAATTTACTAAAAAGCAATTAGATGAAATCTTGGAAGTAGTTTCTAGTTTGCCTTCTGATAAGAAATTTATCAATAAAATCTCTAAAATTGTTACCGACAGAAAAACCATGTACGATAACAATGCTATCGACTGGGGAACTGCCGAAACATTAGCTTACGGATCGTTGTTATATGAAGGATATGATATTCGTGTATCGGGTCAAGATGTAGAGAGAGGAACTTTCTCACACCGTCATGCCGTTGTAAAAGTAGAAGATAGCGAAGAAGAAGTAATTCTTTTAAATAATTTAAAAAACAGCAAAGGGAGATTCCAAATTTACAACTCCCTTTTGTCAGAATACGGAGTTTTAGGATTTGACTACGGATATGCCTTAGCATCCCCAAAAACATTAACAATTTGGGAAGCACAATTTGGAGATTTCTCTAACGGATGTCAAATCATGTTAGACCAATATATTTCATGTGGTGAAGACAAATGGAACAACCAAAACGGAATTGTTTTATTACTTCCACATGGATACGAAGGGCAAGGAGCAGAGCATTCCTCAGCAAGAATGGAGCGTTATTTACAACTTTGTGCACGCCACAACATGTATGTAGTCGATTGTACTACACCAGCCAATTTCTACCATTTGTTGCGTAGACAAATGAAAACTAATTTCCGTAAACCATTAGTTGTATTTTCTCCAAAAAGTTTGTTGCGTCACCCGCTTTGTGTTTCTACACAAGAGGAGTTATACAACGGACAATTTCAAGAAACTATTGACGATAATTTAGTAGACAAGAAAAAAGTTAAAACAGTGGTTTTCTGTACCGGAAAATTCTACTACGATATTCTTGCCGAAAGAGGAAATTTAGAAAGAAATGATGTAGCTTTGGTTCGAATTGAGCAATTATTCCCACTGCCAGTAGCGCAATTGAAAGCAATTATTGCTAGTTATCCAAATGCTGATGATTTTGTTTGGGCACAAGAAGAGCCAAAGAATATGGGAGCTTACAGCTATATGTTGATGAATTTCGAT
>CAMCBB010000125.1 GCA_945872875.1 Flavobacterium psychrophilum | reverse complement strand
GTCATATCCGATAGTGGTTTTCCCAATTCGGATGCTTTACTTTCAAGATATTGAAAACGCTTAATGAATTTTTTATTGGTTCGTTCAAGTGCATCTTCGGGATTGATTTTTAAAAATCGGGCATAATTGATTAAGGAAAATAATACATCTCCAAATTCCGATTCTATCGCATCCAAATTACCTGAAGTCACTTCGTCTTGTAATTCCTGTAGTTCTTCTTGTACTTTATCCCATACTTGGTGAGGTTCTTCCCAATCAAAGCCCACTCCTTTTACTTTATCCTGAATTCTGCTTGCTTTAACTAGGGCAGGTAATCCTTTGGGAACACCCTCCAATACGGATTTTTTTCCTTCTTTAAGTTTTAGTTTCTCCCAATTTTGTTTTACTTCTTCTTCATCAGCCACAACTACATCACCATAAATATGGGGATGTCTGAAAATTAATTTATCACAAATTTCGTTACATACATCAGCAATATCAAAATGGTTGGTTTCGCTTCCAATTTTGGCATAAAATACAATGTGCAACAACAAATCACCTAGTTCTTTTTTTACTTCTTGAAGATCATTATTTAAGATAGCGTCTCCCAATTCATAGGTTTCTTCAATCGTTAAATGCCTTAAACTTTCAAGTGTTTGCTTTTTATCCCATGGACATTTTTCTCTCAAATCATTCATGATATCAAGTAATCTTGAAAAGGCATCCAGTTGCTGTTGTCGTGTATTCATAATATTGATTTGTGTAAAAATAAGAAATCCTGTCAAGAATTATCTTAACAGGATTAAATAATATATTCCGATTTGAAATTACTCCTTTTTAGATGGTTTCTTTTTTGCTTTAGTTTCTGTTTTTGCTTCTTTTTCTTTAGCTACTTCCTTCACCACTTGCTCTTTTACCGATTCTGCATTTTCAATTTTTGGTTCATCTATATAAACCAATCCTTTAGCTTGTAGCATGTTGTACCAGTTTAAAACCTTTTTTATATCCGATGGATATACTCTTTCCTTATCATAATCGGGAACGATTTGCTTAAAATATGCCAATAATTTTACATTGTCTTCTTTATGAGAAATAGCAGGGCCTTCGTTTTCTTTAATTGCAATTGCACGCAAAATTTCAACTAATGGTTTTTCCTGTGTATGTGTATACATAGATATTTCTGACAACAAACTCACATTACTGCGCATGCTAACGGTAATTCGTTTTCCGTCAATCATCGATTCGGCAACGAATCCTGAACGCGTTTGTATTTTTAATTCAAATAATCCTGGTTTACCAGAAATGGCTAGTATTTTATCAACATTCATTTTCTAAAAATTATTTTAATAGGTGGCAAATATATTATAAAAGTTCAATTACAAAAGCAATTGCAATCACAAAATTTGAAAATTTTATCTTCCTTTTTTATTGCAAAATTTCATGCGGTAATCTGGTCTTGCTTTACCATCCATAATGTTTTGTAACTTCTTTTTAATTAAGGTTTTCTTTAACATTGCAATCTTATCTGTAAAAAGAATTCCTTCAATATGATCGTACTCATGCTGAATCACACGAGCAATCAAACCATCATAGACTTCGATTTTTTTATTGAAATTTTCATCAAAATACTCAATAGTAATTTTTTCCTTACGATATACATCCTCGCGTACATCAGGAATACTCAAACATCCTTCATTAAAACCCCATTCTTCACCCTCTTCTTTAATAATTTTGGCATTAATAAAAGTTTGTTTAAACAATCTTACTTGTTCCTGTTCTTCTTTTGAAATGTTTTCACTATCGCAAAAAGGTTCGGTATCGATTACAAATAATCGAATAGCCATTCCCACTTGTGGCGCTGCTAATCCTACACCATAGGCATTGTACATCGTTTCATACATATTTTGAATAATTTCCTTCAAATTAGGATAATCAGCCGAAATATCTACTCCTACTTTTCTTAAAACAGGTTCTCCATAACCATATATAGGTAGAATCATTTTAGGGTATTAGTTAAATTAATTTATAAAAATGAAAGTGCAAAAGTAACAAAAACAGATGTATTTGTTTATTGTTTCAAAAGATAATCTTGCAACATGATGGTTGCAGCAATTTCATCAACTAATGCTTTGTTTTGTCTTTGCTTTTTTTTCAAACCGCTATCTATCATCGTTTGAAACGCCATTTTAGAAGTAAATCGTTCATCTGATCGCTCTAATGACATATCTGGAAATTCACTTTTAAACTTAGAAACAAATTTTTCAATAACCTCCGTGCTTTCAGATGGTAAGCCATTCATTTGTTTGGGTTCACCAATTAAAACTTTAACTACTTTTTCTTTAGCAAAATACTCTTTTAAAAATGCAATAGCAGTTTCGGATGGAATTGTTGTCAATCCCGAAGCAATAATTTGCATCTCATCGGTAACGGCAATTCCGGTTCTTTTTATTCCGTAATCTATTGCTAATATTCTTGGCATATTATTTTTTTGTAAAGGTAAGAAATAACAGAACTTGTTTTTATCTTTGTGAAAAATATTAGCGATGACTCATTTACAACCTACCATAGAAAAAGCTTGGGAAAACCGAGAATTACTTAAAGAAGAAACTACTATAAACGCCATCAAAGAAGTTATTTATGCTTTAGATAACGGCACTTTGCGTGTGGCCGAACCAACAAACAATGGATGGCAAGTTAACGAATGGGTTAAAAAAGCAGTGGTCATGTATTTCCCGATTCAAAAAATGGAAACGCATGAAGTGGGCATTTTTGAATATCATGATAAAATGCTATTGAAAACAGGCTATGCCGAAAAAGGAATTCGTGTTGTGCCTCCAGCTGTTGCGCGTTATGGCGCATATATTTCTAAAGGAGTAATATTAATGCCAAGTTATGTGAATATTGGAGCCTATGTAGATGAAGGAACGATGGTAGATACCTGGGCAACAGTAGGAAGTTGTGCGCAAATTGGAAAAAATGTGCACCTATCAGGTGGAGTTGGAATTGGTGGTGTATTAGAACCTTTGCAAGCTGCTCCTGTAATTATTGAGGACGGTGCTTTTATTGGATCGAGATGCATAGTTGTAGAAGGAGTTCGAATTGAAAAAGAAGCGGTTTTGGGTGCAAATGTTTGTCTGACTTCATCCACAAAAATTATAGATGTTACCGGAAGTGAACCTAAAGAATACAAGGGTTATGTACCGGCTCGTTCGGTTGTAATTCCTGGAAGTTATACCAAAAAATTTGAAGCAGGAGAATTTCAAGTTCCTTGTGCTTTAATCATAGGGCAACGCAAACCATCCACCGACTTAAAGACTTCACTTAATGATGCTTTAAGAGAATATGATGTAGCCGTTTAATTACAAACTATGAAAGTACTTGTAATACAAAAAAAACGAATTGGAGATGTACTAACTAGTACCATAATCTTTGAGGCTTTAAAAGAAAAATTTCCTAATTCGGAGTTGCATTATTTAATTTATGTAAATGCGATAGATGTTGTAAAAAACAATCCGTTTATCGATAAATTAATAATTCTGGATGACAAAGCAAGAAAAAGCAAATTAGAATTTATTAAGTTTTTATTTTCAATTAGAAAGGAGAAATACGATGTGGTAATTGATGCTTACGGAAAACCAAATAGTGTGTTGATTGGTTGTTTTTCGGGGGCAAAAAAAACCATTACCTTTTATAAAAATTATGCAAAATTGCTTTATTCGGATACTATTTATAGAACTGAAAAATCATTTTCTTCTGCCACTAGAGCCATTGAACACCGAATGCAATTATTAGAACCGCTTGAAATTCGATTCAAAGAAATTGCTCCAAAAATCGTAATTACAGAAAAAGAAATTGAAGCTGCCAAAGCAGATTTAGTAAATTCAAAAATAGACATTTCTAAACCAATCATAATGATCAGTGCTGTAGGAAGTAATGA
>CAMCBB010000124.1 GCA_945872875.1 Flavobacterium psychrophilum | reverse complement strand
TTTCAATGTTGCTCCCCCTATTGGAGAAAGTTACAATTTTAATGCGATGGTAATTTACTTAACAATCAGAAAAACAATGAGTTAATAAATAATTATTTGGCGCAGTTATTATCTTCATACTTCTTCGGAGAAAATCACTTTAAAATCTTTAAAACCTATTCATATGAATGAACTACTATTAATTAAAGAGTTTTTATTGTATAATATCAATAAGGTATAATTATGTATAGATACAGGATTTTATATTTAAGTTGTGGAGATTGAACTTAAAATTGCATAATAATACATTTTTTGTATTTTAAACATTATTAATTAAAATAGCTATATTTGAAATAACATATGACTACAATCATACCAATCTACCAAAAATTGGGTTGCTTTGTATGATTTTGTCATACCTATATACTAGATAGCGGCAATTTACTAAAACAAACAACTTAAATATAAATAAACAGCTTGCTTAAAAGTAACACTTTAAGAAACACACCTCGAATTACCAGAAAATGACACGCGAAATTTAAAAAATAATTAACAAATTTTTATTAATTTTTTATTAATTTTATATGCTAAAACTTAAATCTATGAAAAAAATATTACTCTTAACACTTGGAATTTTATTTCTACAAAGTACATTAAACGCTCAAACCAGTGGTATTTATATGTATGGAACCACCTCCGAAGGCGGAGCTAATGGCAAAGGAACCATTTATAGAGTGGATCAATATGGTAACAATTATGAGAAAGTCTATGATTTTCAAGAAAGTACAGGGGGTAATCCCGCAGCGGGATTAACATTGGCAAACGGAAAGTTATATGGCGCTACCACTTCTGGAGGGACGTTAGTAAATGGTGCCTTTGCTGTTGTGGGGAGTTTTTTCTCTTTCGACCCTATTACCAATACCTTCACTGTTTTAAAATACCTCGATAACCTTTCCACTATTGGATGGGTTATTAAGGATGCTCCAATATTGGCATCAAACGGTTTGCTGTATGGACATAGTGAATCTTCCTATGATGGTACATTTACTGGTTATGGAAAATTATTTTCATATAATCCTGTTACAGGTGTTTTTAATACATTAACCACTTGGACTGCCGATACAGGTACCGTAGAATCAAAATTAATGCAAGCTTCCAATGGAAAAATATACATGATCTCTAAAAATGGAGGAACTTATCAAAAAGGATCTGTAATGACTTATGATATTACATTAGGCACCATTACCACCCTGTTTAGCACTCAAGGATGGTGCCCTGGTGGTGAACCAGTCCCTTGGCCTTCAGACTTTGAGGCAGCTTTCAATAATCCCTTATTTGAAGCGAGTAATGGGAAGTTATATTTAACCTCTAGATTTGGAGGGTCAGGTAATGAAGGAAGAGCGAATAGTTATAATTTATCGGGTACAGGAAAAATAGTTATCCAAGATTTTGCTCAGGCGCTGACTGGTGAAGGGATTTTCCCTTCAGGGGGTTATTTAGAACTTGGAGGGTTTTTATATGGCGCTACTTCCAAAGGAATAACCCCACTTGATAGTTATGGAACTTTTTATAAAATAAATTTAAGCACAACTGAAGTTACCTTTATTAAAACCTTAGATATTTTTGAGGGTGAAAATCCAATGGGTACATTTGTTAAAAACCCTACACTAAATCGTATTTATACAACTTGTAGATTAGGAGGAACATATAATAAAGGTACAATTATAGAATATAATTTATCTACAAATATCTTTACTGTAAAACACTCGTTTAATACTGCCGATGGTATTAAACCTGAAAGAAATGGGCTTACAGTAGTTGATCATTCCACTTTGGGTGTTAAGGATGTAGTACTCGATAATGGGGTAGCGCTCTACCCTAATCCAGCTAGCAATTCATTTACTGTTGGAATGGAAAATATCGAATCCATCGAAATTTTCAATCTTTTGGGTCAAAAAGTGCAAACTGCTAAAAATACGAATACTGTAAATATTGAAAATTTAGCAAAAGGAGCTTATATTGTAAATGTAAATTCTCAAAATAAAACATATACTGCGAAACTGGTAAAAGACTAAGCAGCAAGTTCGATTAGTCATTCTAAGTAAGAGTGACTAATCGTTTTATGTTACTATTTTATCCATTAGTACTAGAATGCAATCTTAATAACTTACTATTAATAAAATTTTAAAACTATGAATAGACGACTATTAACCTTTGCTATTCTTGCAGGCTTAACTATAGTTTCTTGCAACAAAACAACTAAAGAGGCCGAGCCAACACCTGAAACAACAGTTACAGAAACGGCAAAAGACACCACTAATTTATTGCTAGGTTCTTGGGTACGCCCTAACCCTATTAATGATAAAGAAGTTGAAGGTTTTACTATGAAAAGCGATGGATCTGCTGAATCAATCAATATGGCAACTTTGCTCTATAAAAAATGGTGGGAAGAAGATAGAAAATTAATACTAATTATGGAAAGTGTTGGAAATGGTTCCTCAAGTATCGATACAATGCGATTTGACATTGTAAAAAATACAGCTACAGAGCTGGAATTGAAAATGGGAGACTACACAGATAAATATACCAGACAATAAAACTGCCGCTAAAGCGATTCAATTTAATATTGCGCAGTATTATTAATTTTTTTGAACCCGAAGTTGATTAAAAGAAAAAAACCCGACACTTTCGTATCGGGTTTTGTTTTGCTCCCCCTCTTGGGCTCGAACCAAGGACCCTCTGATTAACAGTCAGATGCTCTAACCAACTGAGCTAAGGAGGAAACTGTATTTTTAATTTTTTTAAGAACTTCTTAGTGGCTTTACCTAAATAATAATCCTATTATTTGCGGGTTAAGCGGTTGCAAATATAAAGCGATTTTTATTTTTTGCAAACAAAAAGAGATAAATTTTTATTTTTTTTTATTTACCTACAATTGCTTTGTAAATATCGTTTCCGTTTGCAAATAAAACCAAAGTTATAAGCAGTATAAAACCAACCATTTGAGCGCGCTCTAAGAACTTATCGCTTGGCTTTTTACCTGATATCATTTCGTATAATAAAAACATCACATGGCCACCATCTAATGCCGGAATTGGCAATAAATTCATTACTCCAAGCATGATAGAAAGTAATGCAGTTATATTCCAAAAGGCAAACCAGCTCCAAGTAGATGGAAAAATGCTAAAAATTGCTCCAAAGCCACCTACGCCTTTATAAGCACCGGTACTTGGTGTAAAAATGGCTTTCAATTGCTTTCCATAACTAGCCAATTCATCAACTCCTCTTGTTAATCCAACCGGAATCGATTCGAAGAAACCAAATTCTTGTTTGTTTATTTTATACAATCCTAGTTTTTCTAAATTGTCATAAGGCAAAATCGCTTGTTGCAAATACAATTTACCCTCTTTGTTTACAGTTAATGTTACTGCCACTTCTTGGTCGTCTCTTTTTATGATTGCTGGAAATGTTTTTCCTTTAAAATTTTGAAAAATAGCAATAGCTTCGTCGGCATAAGTAATCTTTTGTCCGTTGCAACTGATAATAATATCTTTAGGTTTTAAAACATTTTTGTTTGGAGATTCACTAGGAACAGCACCAATTACAAACGGCAATCTAAGGTTTACAAGCGTTCCGCGTTGTGATTTCATTAATTGATCAATGAAATTTACTGGCAAACTAATTTTAATTTCTTCGCCTGCACGATTAACCATTACTTCTTTGGCAAGGAATAATTCTTTATTTACATCTTCAAATTTAGCTACTTTATTTCCGTCAATTGAAGCAATTTTGTCTCCGGTTTTGAATCCAAGTTTTTCAACCGTTGGGTTGTTTACCCAAATTCCGTCTTTTACATTTTCATTAGCAATATACTGTTCGCCATAAAAAAAGGTCATTCCAATATAAATAATGAAAGCCAAAATAAAGTTAACCGTAACGCCACCCAA
>CAMCBB010000123.1 GCA_945872875.1 Flavobacterium psychrophilum | reverse complement strand
TCAGTGCGCTGAATGCTTCTAGTCCAATCTCCATTGGCGGTGATATTTCCACCAATTACAGGATTAGGTCTTGTATTTGAAAACAAATCGGTTTCATAAAATCGAATGGAATTAATGAAATTCAAACTCCAATTTTTTGATAAAGTATGGGTTAAAGTAGCTGTGGCAAGTGTTTGCTTGCTGTTGTAATAACCCCAACTTACACCCAAAAACCGATTTCTTGGTAAATCCAATATTTCATAATTGTAAATTCCTGCGCCAAAATCGGGAGTTCTGTTGTCTTTTATGTAATCGGCCTCCAACAATAATTCGGTTTTATCACTCAATTTTATTAAAAATGAAGGATTAATATAGCTTCGTTCCGAATGAACAAAATCTCTAAAACTATCCCCTTTTTCAAAACTTCCATTGATTCTAAAGGACATGTTTTTGTTATTTCCAATAGAATTATAAATGTCAAAGGTGGGTTTTATAGTATTGAAACTTCCATATCTAAAACCAATCTCACCGCCCAATTCATTTTTAGGTTTTTTGGTAACCAAATTCAAAATTCCTCCTGCAGCAACATTTCCAAATAAAAGCGCGGCGCTTCCTTTTAATAATTCCACTTTTTCCAAGCCACTGGTTTCAATTGACATGCCATTAAAATAGCGAATTCCATTTTTAAATGTATTGGAACTACTCAATGGAAAACCTCTTGAGGCAATCTCTTCTTGGTATCCTCCAGTAGTTCCCATGATGTAAACTCCGTTGGTATTTTTTAATATGTCCGTCAAGGAATTGGTTTGTTGGTTTGTCAATACTGCACTACTAATTATTGCTGTAGCTTGAGGTAAATCCATCGATTTTATTCCTGCTTTACCAATATTCAAAGGGTTTTTTTGAGGGTAGGAGGCAACATTTACTTCTTTTAATCTTTTCCCTTTTATGTTTTTTACGGTATCAAGTAAAGCATAATACGCTTCGTCATTGTTTGACTCTTGAGCGAAGACAGTTGTTGTAAAGGTAAAAATAAGCAGTGTTAAAAGCGTAACCCTTTTCATTTATTTAGATTTATTAAAAATAATAATGCAAATATAAATTCAAGATTTTAATCTACAAAATTTATTTAGAATAAATAAAAATAATATTTATAACCGTCAAATTTTCAATAATTTATAAATAAAAAAAACTTGCTCGAAAGCAAGTTTTAAGAATTTTGAAATAGTATTTTGGTTATTTTTTCTTCGATAACATATAGGTGGTTGTGCTCGATTTTCCTTTTTCTTTTCCAGAAACAATAATAGAAATCCCTTTGTTTTTTAGTAATCGGTATTCTAGTTTTTGAGGATAATCGTGCTTCGGGTTTTCAAAAATTAACAAGCTGTCTTCATCTTTGGTCAATTGAAACGGAATAGCGGTGTTGTTGTTTTCTCCTTTTACTGTAGCCAAGTAAATTAGGTGCTCTTTATCTTGAATCAATTCAATTTGCTCGTTGTGAATCGTGTCTTTTTCATCCTGAATGTAATACGATTGCCCAGCAAAAGTGCTGTCGTTTTTTGGTTGCCAAATTTCTATTAAGGTACCCAAACTATCTGTTTTTTCCCATCCGCCCTCAAGCCATTTGGCTTTTGCTAATTCATTATATTCTTTAATAAGATTTCCTTTAGCATCATATTTATTGCAAGAAATGCTAGCCAAAAGAACCAAAATCAGTAAGGAGAATACAGTATTTTTCATAGTTAATGTATTAATACTACAATATTATAAAAAAACTACTAACTGAACACTGCCAACTGAACACTATTTACTATTTTTGCACTCCAAATAAAGAATACAAAATGTTAGATAGACTTCAATATGTAAAACAGCGTTTTGACGAGATTTCAGATTTGATTATTCAACCTGATGTCATCTCCGATCAAAAGCGTTATGTTCAATTAAATCAAGAGTACAAAGGACTTAAAGATTTAATGGAGAAAAGAGAGGAATTGATTAATGTTACCGGAAATATAGAAGAAGCCAACGAAATTATTGCCGATGGTAGTGATGCTGAAATGGTGGAAATGGCCAAAATGCAGTTGGACGAAGCAAAAGAACGTTTGCCTCAATTGGAAGAAGAAATTAAATTCTTATTGATTCCGAAAGATCCAGAAGATGCTAAAAATGTAATGGTGGAAATTCGTGCCGGAACGGGTGGAGATGAAGCCTCAATTTTTGCTGGAGATTTATTCAGAATGTATACTAAATACTGTGAAACTCGTGGTTGGAGAACTTCTGTAGTAGATATGAATGAAGGAACTTCAGGCGGATTTAAAGAGGTAATTTTTGAAGTTACCGGTGAAGATGTATACGGAACCTTAAAATTTGAAGCGGGTGTACATCGTGTGCAGCGTGTACCTCAAACCGAAACGCAAGGTCGTGTACATACTTCTGCAGCTACTGTTATGGTACTTCCTGAAGCCGAAGAATTTGATGTGCAAATTGACATGAACGATGTTCGTATTGATTTCTTTTGCTCTTCAGGACCTGGAGGACAATCGGTAAATACGACAAAATCTGCGGTGCGTTTAACACACATACCAACCGGATTGGTAGCGCAATGTCAGGATCAAAAATCGCAACATAAAAATAAAGACAAAGCACTTGATGTATTGAGATCGCGTTTGTACGAACAAGAATTAGCCAAAAAACAAGCCGAAGATGCAACTAAGCGTTCGTCTCAGGTGAGTTCTGGTGACCGTTCGGCAAAAATTAGAACTTACAATTATTCACAAGGGCGTGTAACCGATCACCGAATTGGTTTGGATGTTTTTGATATGGATGGGGTGATGAACGGAAAAATTCAAAAATTTGTTGAAGAACTGCAATTGGTTAACAACATGGAAAAACTGAAAGAAAGCGAAGTTTTGTAAACTCAGAAAAGAATAAATACTTAAAAGCCAAACTAGAAATAGTTTGGCTTTTGTTTTTTGAATAAGTTGAGTTTTTGTGGTTACCAAACTTTAAACTAACTTTGTGCAATAACGAGTTAAAAACTACAAATTACCAAGAGCCTTGACAACTACACAACTTATCCAGCAAATTAAAATCAAGAATTCTTTTCTGTGCATCGGATTGGATGTCGATTTAACTAAAATTCCATCGCATTTATTAGAACTTGAAGATCCAATTTTCGAATTCAATAAAGCAATCATTGATGCTACTCACGATTTGTGTGTTTCCTATAAACCCAATACGGCTTTTTACGAAGCTTACGGTATAAAAGGTTGGCAATCTCTTGAAAAAACAATAAAATACCTTAACGAAAAACACCCTGAAATCTTCACTATTGCCGATGCAAAGCGTGGCGATATCGGAAATACATCGACCATGTACGCCAAAGCTTTTTTTGAGGATTTAAATTTCGATTCGGTTACCGTTGCGCCCTATATGGGAAAGGATTCGGTGGAGCCTTTTTTGGCTTTTGAAAACAAACATGCTATTATGTTGGCTTTGACTTCCAATGAAGGAGCGTTTGATTTTCAAACCAAAAATGTAGAAGGAAAAGAGCTGTATAAAGTGGTTATTGAAACTTCTAAATCTTGGAAAAACTCCCAGAATTTAATGTATGTTGTGGGTGCCACCAAAGCTGAATATTTTACAGAAATAAGAAAAATAATTCCAGATAGTTTCTTGCTGGTTCCTGGAGTGGGGGCGCAAGGAGGAAGTTTGCAGGAGGTATGTAAATACGGAATGAGTTCTAATGTGGGCTTGTTAATCAACTCGTCTCGAGGAATTATTTATGCATCTAATGGAACTGATTTTGCAGAAAAAGCAAGAGCAGAAGCCATGAAAATGCAACAAGAAATGAAAGAAATACTTCACACTCTTTGATAGCGTTCACTCAATATAAAAACGAAGATTCAAAGGAATGGGTAACTTTTGTGCATGGTGCAGGAGGAAGTTCGTCTATTTGGTTTAAGCAAATACGCGAATTTCA
>CAMCBB010000122.1 GCA_945872875.1 Flavobacterium psychrophilum | reverse complement strand
CCTGCCACATCACTTCCGCCAAATGGTTCTGTAATACAAAGCGCTCCAATTTTATCGCCAGAAATACTTGGCACTAAATACTCTTGTTTAATTCTCTCATCTCCCTCAGCATTTAAGTGCGTCATTGCCAAATAAGCATGCGCCCATATAGCAGCAGCAAATCCTGAAGATTTTATTTTTTGAAGTTCTTCTAAGAAAACCACGGTATAAAATAAATCTAAATTCATTCCACCGTAAGCCTCAGGATAAGCAATACCAAAGAAGCCCATTTCACCAAATTTTTTCCAAATAAATCGCTCAATTGTACCTGTTTTTTCCCATTTTTCAATGTGTGGCACAACTTCTTTTTGCAGAAAATCTTTTAAACTTTGTCTAAATAATTCATGCTCTTCTGTAAAGTATGACGAATTCATAAGTGGGGCTTTAATGGTGTAACTTTTTAGAATTCCAAATATAAAGCAATTATTTTGATTTTATCCAAAGGAAAACCTTTAATATTTGACAAATTCTCAATTTTTATAGTGCCATTCATACTTCTATAAGTTACAATATTTTTAGAAATTGGATATCTAAAATAATAAAACTGACCTAATTCTTTGATTGAAGCTGAATTAATGTTAATTTTATTGGTATTTGGTATAGATTTTATCGCAAAATATTTATTCAAATCAAAAACAACTTCGGGAGACAAACCCCAAATTTCAGTCATTTGATCCATAGAAACAAAACCGCCCAGCAGTTGTTTTTGCTTTAGTATCCGGTCTGATATAGCATCCCCTATTCCAACCACTTTCATTAAATCTTCTTTGCTAGCCTGATTAATGTCCAAAATTGCAATTGCTTGCTTTTTTGGAAACTCTTTCCAATTGGATTTTGAATAATTAGAAGTTGAAGGGTTGGTTACCCAATCAGGAAACTTAAACTGAGGTGCCATCACTTTTAATACGGAATCTGAAATACCAGTTACTTGTTGAAATTCTTTTGCCGAATTGGCAAATTTTCCTTGTTTGCGAAAATCACGCAGTCGTTGAATTTGATTCAAATTCATTCCAAAGCGGTACGCTTTTTCGTCAGAAATAAAATTTGGGTTAAAAGGATAAACTTTATAATGTTTAGTATATCCGGAATCTTTAGTTGAAATTAAATCCTTTTGTAATGAAATCCATTGTTTTTCTTCCATAGTTAAACTATGCGGTTCATTAAAATCAACAAAGCAATAAATAACTTGAAATAATATAATCACAAAAAACAAAACGAGTACTCCGGTTCGCTGGTCTTTTGAAAAATTAAATAGGGATTTTATGAAAGTTGTAGATTCCAAAATCTACAAATCAAAAACAGAAGAGCGTTTGGCACGAATCAAGTCTTTTAATTTAATCCAAAAAGCCAAGGTTAAATAGATGCCAAAACCCAAGCCAACGGTTACAAAAGAAATGTAAATAAAAAACAAACGAACACTATTGGCGCGCATACCAAGTCTATCAGCCAATCTTGACGACACATGGAAACCATGTTTTTCAAAAAAATATCGTATCGAATTAATCATTTTTTATTTTTAACAAGTCTAATCCTATTGCACAATTTAAGCATTTTTTGGAATTACAATAGTTGTTTTTTAATTGTAATAAGGCTTGCGTTTGAAATGCATTTTTTGATTTAATCCCAAAGGTACTAAACTTTTCAATAATGTTGTTTTTCTCTGCAGGAATAGTAGTTAATAAATCGATTAAGATTTCGGCACTTTCTTTTCCTTGATTTTGAGCATAAGCAAATTTTACAGGAATAACAGTATTGATTATCAATAAATTAATAAATTCTTTAGACAGCGATTTATCTTTCTTCGGACTTGCCTTGTCAAAATTATAATGTGTTTTCCAATACCCATTTACAGACAATTCAAAAATAGAATATAATTCTGTAAGATTTTTAGCTGTAATTATTTTAGAAAATAAATTTCGTTGCAAATGATACAACATGGCCAATTGTGCTAATCGAATCGTTGGAAAATTATCGGGGCGGTGTTGAAAAAACTGAATATTTTCAATTGCTGGTTTATTCAATTTATATTTTATAGCCAAGTAATCATACCATGATTTTAGTTCCTTTGGATAGGTGTCTTCTACATGATCCGGTATCATATTGGCTTGACCAAAAAGTAAAGCCTCTAAATAGATAACTTCTAAGGATTCCTTTTGAATTAATGAAAAGGTGAGGGATTTTGCAATTTTATAAAACACATCACCATTGGTGTTTAACCCAAAATTTTTTGCTAACATGCAGAACAAAACAGCTTCCCAATCTTGCTGGGTTTCATTTAGCATAGCTTGAATTGGCATGGCTTTTTCTTCTAATCGCTCTAAAAACAAACGCTCTTGCCAATTAGCAAAAACAAAGGAGTCGATATTTTTTAATTGGTTTTCGCAGTATATCCATGATTTAAGAGCGGAAAGCTCTTGATAAATATGTTGAATATCTGAAGAAACATAATTTTTAATTTCCAAAACCGGAATTTCAGAATTGCCCTTTCGAAACACCGGTGCATCGTGAATCCAAACTACATGAAGAATTACATTATTGTAATTGGTATCCTTTTCATGCTGATGCAAATACCAATCGGATGATTTAACATGAATCTCTATATTTCCAGCCCACTTTTGATTTGCTATAATTATTTGTGCATTGAAAAAATCGGGGCCTTCTTTTTGCAAATAATCTCCAGAATTTAAAATAGTCAAATCGTCTCCATCGGAAGTTTTTAAATTTGTGAAGTTAAACTTCTTATATTTCCATAGATAGTGAATAAAATCTTCCTTCATATTTTTAAACAGCCTTTCTCTAAGTTACTTTATTAAAGTGAATTACACAAATTATCATTGCTAAATTTTCAACTCTTATATTTGTAATCTAAATTCCAATAAAATGAAAAACTCTTTGTCTATTTTAATTTGTTTTATAACACTAACCGCAATTGGTCAAGTTAATTATAAAATTTCCTACACAAAAAGCTCCAACGGAAAATTAATAGAAAATCAAGATTCCATAATTGTTTTTTCGAATTCAAATCAAACGCTGATTACTTCGCAATCCATTATTGAAAATAAGGCAACTTATCCTTATGAATTTTCATTAATTGACAGGAAAAACAACAACATCAATCAGTTGGCAAAGCTCAAAGCAAACAAACTCATTGCAACTATAGACAGCACTTCAATAGCAAAACAAACTTTTGAGTTATTAGATGATGAAAAAAAAATATTGGGATATACTTGTAAAAAAGCAAAAACTATTATCAACTCCAATACTATTGAAATTTGGTATACCAATGAATTAACGATAAAAGGTGGACCTTCTATTTTAGGACAAAATTTAGGATTGGTATTGGAAACCAACCGTAATGGAAACTTTATCGTGACTGCTGCCAAGGTGGAAAAAACCAAACAATTTCCGGAAGTGTTAAAATCAGAAAAAGCATTGGATTTATTGACTTACCGGGATGAATTATGGAAAAGTAGATTTACCACTATCTCTGTATTTAAAGAGGAAATCATAAATTTTTCGGATGCATCCAAATCTAACGACAGCATTATGCGATTTGCCAACGGAACGATTGCGGTGCGTAAAATTTCTATTCCTGCTATTGCAAAAGGAAGTCAGGTTTTTCTTGATGTTACCGAGCAATCTAATGGCGATGCATATGACCGAACTGGATCGGTATTTATTATTCCGATGCAAAAAAGCAAGTCTTTTTTTGAGGGGCTACAAAATGGCGTTAAAGCCTTACCTATTTATGATAATGGAAATGGCAAATTGTATCAAGGAATTGTAGCTACTGAAACCTATACTCCTTTATTGGAATTAATGCGCTTTTTTACTCCGTTTGGAATTAAACAATACAATACCATTACGCTGAAAGATAAAACATGGGAAGACCGGGTGAGTTACAGACAAGATGTTTCGGAATTGACGGCAGCCATGAGCAATCAAGAAGTTTACATTGGAAC
>CAMCBB010000121.1 GCA_945872875.1 Flavobacterium psychrophilum | reverse complement strand
TAAAATATCTGAAGCAAATTGGAATGAGTTAATTAGCTTGCTTCAAACGGTAAAATTGGATAGTTTGTCTACCTATAAAGTTCCAACACAAAGGCGATTTTATGATGGTGCCCCTATAGCCAATTTAAAAGTAACTTATAAAGAAAAGGAATACCAAACGAGCGATTTTGATCATGGAACGCCACCGTTAGAAATTGAATATTTTGTAAAAAAATTACTTTTATTAGCAATACACGAATAAATGTCAATACAAGAAATACAAGCCGAAATAATTGATGAATTTTCAATGTTTGATGATTGGATGCAGCGTTATGAATTCATCATTGATTTAGGAAAATCGTTACCTCTAATTGAGGAGCAATACAAAACAGAAGACAATATCATTCAAGGGTGTCAATCTAAAGTATGGGTGCATGGAGAATTAGCTGACGATAATATAGTTTTTACTGCGGATAGTGATGCCATATTAACAAAAGGTATTATTGCTATCTTGATTCGTGTTTTTTCCAACCAAAAACCAGCGGATATTTTAGAGGCGAATACCGATTTTATAGACGATATAGGGTTGAAAGAACATTTGTCGCCAACCCGTGCCAACGGGCTCGTTTCTATGATTAAACAAATAAAAATGTATGCTTTAGCTTATAGTCAAAAATAAAATTTAATAACCAAATACAATTGCCCCGAGCAAATCGATTATGGAAGAATATAAGGACGAAATTAATTTAGGAGAATCAGTTGTAAAAGTTTTAAAAAGCATTTACGATCCAGAAATTCCAGTTGATATTTATGAATTGGGATTGATTTATGATGTGATGATTAATGAAGAAAATGAAGTAAAAGTATTAATGACTTTAACTTCGCCTAATTGTCCTGTAGCCGAAACTTTGCCTCGCGAAGTTGAAGAAAAAGTAACCAAAATAGACTCAATAAAATCGTGTGAAGTTGAAATAACTTTTGATCCACCATGGAGTAAAGATTTAATGAGCGAAGAAGCCAAACTAGAATTAGGAATGCTTTAAATAAATGGAAGAAATAATTAATAAAGTTGCCAATTCTTCTCTTCAAGTTTTTGATTTGGAGGATTATTATGTTTCGGGCATTCGAACACAGTTGGATATTTCGCAATGGCTTTATGAAGGATTTCTTTTAAAAGAAAAAGACTTTCGTGAAGCATTGAAAAATCATGATTGGTCACAGTATCAAAATCATTTTGTTTCAATAAATTGTTCTTCAGAAGCTATACTCCCTGCATGGGCTAGTATTTTAGTTACAACCTATTTATCTCCCTTTGCTAAAAAAGTTGTTCTTGGAACTACAATTGATATGGAAACTTATTTGTATCAAGAAGTGCTTTCTAATATTGATTATTCTGTATATAAAGACAAACCCGTAATCTTAAAAGGGTGTTCAAAAAAGCCAGTACCCGAAACGGCTTATGTAATGGCGATGCAACAATTACAACCTATTGCTAAAAGCATTATGTACGGCGAAGCCTGTTCAGCAGTGCCTTTATATAAAGCAAGATAATTCCTACAAACCTATTTTTTATTGTGGTAAATTAACGAGTATTTATGCCATTTGTAGAATATTTTATTTTTCCATTTATGTGTAATTATTTACTCTATACTGTTTTCACACATATTTTTCATTTGCAAACATTTAACTACTAGAAAGTTAATGTTTTATTTTTTTATTATTACTTATAAGAATTATTTAACAAGTGTATTTTTCTGAGTAAGCATCAATTTTTTCTACCTGTCTTGTTTAATTAACTTTATTAATTAATTATAAACAACAACAAGATGAAAAAAATTATTCTCTCATTAAGTTTGCTTTTAACAGTTTCCTTTATGACTGCACAAAACGCAGAAAAAGAAAATTTAAAGCAAAACGAAGCTGCTGCGGCAAGAAAAACAGTTGAATTACCAAATGGTTGGAAAAAATTTGGACAAATTAGCTTTTTGTTTAATCAATCGGCTTTTAATAATGCTTGGATGGCAGGTGGGACTTCAAGTATAGCGGGAAACATAGGTTTAAACTATGATTTTAATTACAAAAAAGGATTAATCGTTTGGGATAATAAACTTATTGCGGCTTATGGTTTAGCAAAATTAAAAGGCGCCGAACGAAATACTAAAACCGATGATAGATTGGAATGGAATTCACTTTTTGGGAAACAAGCTTCGGGATATTGGTATTATTCTGCATTTTTAAATTTTAAAACCCAAATGGATAGTGGATTTGACGCAACAGGAATGAATAGAATTTCCCAATTATTTTCTCCAGCTTATTTGCAACTTGGGCCAGGGATGTTATGGAAAAAAAGTGATAATTTAAAAGTAAATTTTGCACCCGCCACTTCAAGATTAATTATTGTAGATAGACAGTTTACAGAGTTTGGCTCTTCATTTGGTGTTGAGAAGGGAAAGACGCTTCGATATGAATTTGGAGCAAGTATTTCTGGATACTATAAATTGAATTTAATTGAAAATGTATCCATGGAAAACATTCTAAATTTATATTCAAATTATTTAGATAGGCCAGAAAATATTGATGTTGATTATCAAATGAATCTAGTTATGAAAGTAAATAAATTCATGTCGGCAAATCTTTCTTTTCAAGCAATTTATGATGATAATGCAAACCCTATTAAATCAGAAATCCAAATTAGAGAAGTATTTGGTTTAGGGGTAAATTATAGTTTCTAAAAAAATGACCTAAATAAAAAAGACCTATTTTTATAGGTCTTTTTTATTCTTTATCATCAAGCGCATCTTTAAAATCGGGATATAAAAACTTATTATATGGAAATCTAGTAATATGAATTTCTCTTACCGCTTCATAAACGATTTCTCTAAATTGCTCAAAATTTTCTTTTTCAGTTGCTGAAATAAACAAGGCTTTCTTTTCGCCTACATTATTCATCCAGGTCGCTTTCCATTCATCAAGAGTATAATGTTTGGTAGTTTTTTCAGTAATTAAATCATCTTCATCAATAGTAAGATGTTTGTATGCATCTATTTTATTAAACACCATAATGATTGGTTTGTTATCACTTTTAATGTCTAATAAAATTTGATTCACAGATTCTATATGATCTTCAAAATCGGGATGTGAAATATCAACAACATGAAGTAATAAATCTGCTTCACGAACTTCATCTAAAGTACTTTTAAATGACTCAATTAATTGAGTTGGAAGTTTTCTAATAAATCCTACTGTGTCAGAAAGAAGAAAAGGCATATTTTTAATTACAACTTTTCTAACCGTTGTATCAAGAGTTGCAAAAAGTTTGTTTTCTACAAACACATCGCTTTTTCCAACCGCATTCATTAAAGTTGATTTTCCAACATTGGTGTATCCTACAAGCGCAACACGAACCATAGCTCCACGATTGCTTCTTTGAACCGACATTTGTCTGTCGATAGTTTTAATTTTCTCTTTTAATAAAGAAATACGATCTCTAACGATACGGCGGTCGGTTTCAATTTCGGTTTCTCCAGGGCCACGCATTCCAATACCTCCTTTTTGTCGTTCAAGGTGCGTCCATAATCCAGATAAACGAGGAAGTAAATAAATACATTGTGCCAATTCTACTTGGGTTCTGGCATAGGAGGTTTCCGCTCTTTGTGCAAATATATCCAGGATAAGGTTGGTCCGGTCTAAAATTTTACAATCAATAATTTTAGATATGTTTTTTTGTTGAGAGGGAGTAAGTTCATCATCAAAAATAATAGTCGAGACCTCGTTGGATTTTACAAAATGGTGAATCTCTTCAATTTTCCCAGTTCCTAAAAAAGTTTTTGGGTTAGGTTTGTCCATTTTTTGCCAAAATCTTTTTATCACTTCGCCACCTGCAGTAAAAGTCAGGAACTCCAGTTCATCTAAATATTCAACCAGCTTTTCTTCGCTTTGATTTTGAGTAACAATTCCTACAATTATTGTTTTTTCGAAATTTATTTTTTCTTTTTCTAACATAATAATTTATCTGCAACAAAATTAAGGAATTGTTATGGGTTTAAAGAAAATAATATAGGATTAATGAGCTAGCATTACTTAAATTTTACAATAATTTTAAA
>CAMCBB010000120.1 GCA_945872875.1 Flavobacterium psychrophilum | reverse complement strand
GTAGTAATTGGTTTTTCAATAAGGTATTTTGTCAATACGCCCATTCCGGGTCCAATTTCTAATACCGATTGGTATCCATGCAAATTCAAAGTATCCGCAATTGCCTTGGCAATAGATTCGTCTATTAAAAAATGTTGTCCGAGGTGTTTTTTTGCTTTTACTTTATCCATAGTCATTGTGAGGCACGAAGCAATCTCACTTATTTATTATTAATTCGATTGAAAAAATTCCGACACAAACTCCAGTTCTGTTCGAAATGCTAGTACTTTATCTCCAAATAAAGCCAATGCTTCTGCTCTTAATTTTGGCGCATCTTCATCATAATAGCGTTGCAAAGTTTCTTTGCTGTCTGTAGTGTATTGAACGGCATAAGTTACCCCACCCATCTCTTCTTCAACAAGAACTTTTACTAATCGCGCCGAGGTAAATTTTCTAGTGGCTAATAGTTCTGGAATGTGTTTTTCTTGCATCCATTTCAACCATTGGTTTTGAATAGAAGTATCAATATTACTAGTTACATTATATAATATCATGGTCTATTTTATTAAATTTCTTTATCTCCCCGAAGTTTTCTGTATTTCTTCTGAGCCAATACATAATAAATACTGTCTTCGTGGTTGGTAATTATATCTTCATAAAGTGGCTGTGCCATTACAGCATCATTTAATTGAAAGTAAATCTCGGCCGAAAAAAATAAGGCTTCATCAATATAAATGCACTCTTTGAAATTGTCTATTATTTGTTTGTAATTGGCCAAAGCCGCGGCAGTATCGCCTAAAGTTTCGTAAATTTTTCCAATTCTTAACAGCGTTATCGGCTCAATTGCATCTCCTTTATTTTCTTTTAATATCGCTTGAAATGCTGCCAAAGCATCTTGTTTTTTATTTTGAAATAATAAATAATCGGCACGCGAAAATTTCTTTAAAGCCACTTGGGTAGAATCTTCTACAGTGTTATCCGAAATTAATAAAAATAAATCCAATGCATCGTTAGCGATCAATTGTGTGGAAGCTGATTTTAGCACTTCTAGCTGGTGGTTGGCCCATTTAAAATCGCCTTTGTAATAACTAGTTTTAGCAATCTTCAAGTTGGCTTCTTGCCCAATCGGACTGTTATTTGCATCCGATTCAATTTGGGAATAATAAATTAATGCTTGGTTGAATTTTTCTTCAAATAACAACATGTCGGCCAACTCCATTTTTATTTCAGCCGATTGGTCTCTGTTGATAGGCATTTCCAAAACATTTTTCAAAATGGCTTTTCCTTTTTCGGAATCTTTCAAATTAAAAGTTATGAAATGAGCTTTCAATTTTAAAAGTGATAAGGTATAAGGGCTTTCGCCAAATTGTTTCAATAAGGTATTTAATTCTTGTAAGATTGCTGGATATTCTTGCGGCAATGCTTTGCTAATTTTCAGCTCCATTAAATACGCATTGCATTTAATTTGAAGATCTAAATCTTTTGTATTTACTAAAATGAAATTGAAAATTTCTTTAGCCGTTTCGGTATCCTTTTCTTCAATAGCGAGTTGGGCAAGGTTTACAATATTTGAAAACGATTCGGGGTTGCGTTTGTAAATGGCTTTTTGCTGAATAAATGCTTTTCCATATTCTTTCATTTGCACATAAAACCAACTCAAATATTCATTCCAAAAAATATCTTGTGTTTTTTGAATCCGAATTAATAACGCTTTTTTTAAAGTTTCGTTAAAGATTTCTTTACTATCTTCTTGAATAAATCGAGACAACTGAAACTGAATCGGCACTATATTTTGTGGTGTTTTATAAGATTCCGTTAAGAACATTTCAACCATGTTTTCGGTATCGCCTTTCTGACCGTAAAGCACTGCCATTTGATAATTAAAATTGAAATTGGGCTGCACACTCAATCCCGTTTGATACGCCTGAAGTGCATAATCTACCAGTGCCTTTTTTTCAAATGTATTAGCGATTAAATAAACTTCATTGGGAACTTTCTTAATTTTCTCTAACGCTTGCTCGTAATATTTTTTAGCTTTTTCGGTATTTTTTTGCAGTTGATAATTATAACCTAATTCCACTAAATAATTACCTTGCTTATATTTATCTAGCCTTTCCTGAATGGTATTTTCTGCCTTTGCAAATTGCTGTAATTGTTGGTAGCATTCGATGGTTTTTTGAAAGAAAATAAAATTACCAGGCTGTGCTTTTAGTAATTCTTCATAAGCAATTTGGGCTTTTTCAAATTCGCCACGGTCCATGTAATTTTGCGCTAACTGTTCGGATTGCGACCAAACTTGTAGCGAAAAAAAGAGCGTGCAAAAAAGAAAAAATGCTTTTTTCATTCGTTGGGGCATTAAATAAAGAATGTACTAAAGTAAACCAATTTGTGTTTATTTAGTACATTCTATTACTAAGATTAACAATTAGTTAATAATATCAAATCCGGTATACTTGCGCAACACTTCTGGAATTACAATTCCGTCTGGAGTTTGGAAATTTTCTAATATTCCAGCCAATACTCTAGGTAACGCTAACGAGCTTCCGTTTAGGGTATGCGCCAATTGATTTTTTCCGTCTTTATCTTTGTAGCGTAATTTTAAACGATTGGCTTGATAGGTTTCAAAATTAGAAACCGAAGAGATTTCCAACCATCTTTCTTGCGCGGTAGAATACACTTCAAAATCATATGTTAAAGCCGAAGCAAATCCCATATCGCCTCCGCAAAGACGCAAAACTCTGTAAGGCAATTGCAATTCTCTAAGAATGTCTTTTACATGCTCCACCATTTCATCCAATGCTTCATAAGATTTATCTGGATGCTCAACGCGAACAATTTCTACTTTATCAAATTGGTGTAAACGATTCAGTCCACGAACATGAGCGCCATAAGAACCTGCCTCTCTTCTAAAACAGGGTGTATATCCGGTGCATTTTACTGGCAATTCGTTTTCGGTGAAAATAACATCTCTAAAGATATTCGTTACCGGAACCTCAGCCGTTGGAATTAAATACAAATCATCGGTAGCATCGTGGTACATTTGCCCTTCTTTATCGGGCAATTGACCAGTTCCATATGCTGAAGCTTCGTTTACTAAATGCGGAACTTGGTATTCAAAATAACCCGCATCGGTATTTTTATCAAGAAAATAAGAGATTAAAGCACGCTGTAATTTGGCTCCTTTTCCTTTGTAAACTGGAAATCCTGCACCCGTGATTTTAACTCCCAATTCGAAATCAATAATGTCATATTTTTTTACCAGCTCCCAGTGAGGCAATGCGCCTTGGTGCAATTTTGGCACAGCCCCTTCCTCAAAAACATTAAGGTTTTCTTCAGCTGTTTTTCCTACTGGAACAATATCGGCTGGAAGATTGGGAAGCAAGTACATTTTTTCAAGTAAATCGGCAGCGTAAATTTCAATTTTCTCAGAAATGGCTTTTCCTTGGTCTCTTAATTGAACTGTTTTTTGTTTTAATATTTCGGCTTTTGCTTTTTCGCCGTTTTTCATTAATGCACCAATGTCTTTGGATAACTTATTAGATTCTGATAAAGTATTGTCTAATTCTACTTGCGCCGCTCTACGATTTTCATCTAGCTGAATTATAGTTTCAACTATAGCTTTGGCATCCATATTTTTTTTAGCTAAAGCTGCAATAACTTTCTCTTTATTTTCTCTAATAACCGCTATTTGTAACATGACTTATATTTTAATGAGTTGCAAATTTAAGAAATTGCTTTCTAAATTTAGAATAATATAATAAAGTTTGATTTCATAATAACTATTTATAATTCAGCTGTTTAAATTAATTTTAACAAAATCAATTTTGTTGAAAATAATAATTGTCATTATATTAGCAGAAATGTTTCACTTTTATGAAAAAATTACTACTTCTTCTTTTTTATTTTTCAATTACAACAGCTGTTGCTCAACACGAATTAGAATCGCTATGTAAAATAGCTTCTGCAGAAATGAGAAATGCAAGCAGCTTGATGCAATTTGTTCCCAATCCAGATACTCAAAACTATGATGTTACCTATCATAAACTGGAATTTACAGTAGATCCAGCTGTTTATTTTATTTCGGGGAAAGTCACTACAACCTATACTGCATTGGCCAATATGAATAC
>CAMCBB010000119.1 GCA_945872875.1 Flavobacterium psychrophilum | reverse complement strand
TATCCTAAACCAGCGCTAAATGTATCAATGAATACATCGGCATTTTTAGAAAATGTAGAAGGTGTTGCATCATCCGATAAATTTCTTTCGCAACTTACATTCACTAGCAAAACAACAGCTAATAAGAATGTGTTTTTCATTGTATTGATTTTTAAATTTTTCATAATATCTTTTATTAAATAATTATTTTCCAATATTGATGTGAACATAAGTTCTTATTTCCCATTCTGAACCGTTATTAAAACCTACTGGACTAATAATTGGTTGTGTAGCATATAAAGTAGCTGTTTGATTTGGAAGATATCTCGGTGAATATTTATCCAATGAACGCCAAGTACCTAAAATTCCGATTTTGGTGTTTGGTAAAATAAACCAATCTGGTTTTCCTACAGAAGTAGATAAATCTAATGAAAACTGAGTTGGATAAGTTAAATTAAAATCACGGTGGTAATCGTATGGACCCCAATCATTTAATTTTAGAGATGTAGTAAGTTTAACTTTTCTATAAATTACTCTTAGATCACCTCCTATTCTTTCAATTAATCTAGTATCGCTACCATTTGCCTGAGCATTACCAAAGTATATATTTGAAATCAATCCAAATTCTGGTGTCAATTTTGATACAATTCTTGAATTTAATTCCCAAAGATCATGGGCTGGAGCTGAATTTGGAAAAGCAAATGCAGTACGATTTACCAAGAATCCGATTGCAGCGTCTTGTGTTGTTGGTAAATGTCGGTATACAAAATCAGCATTAATTGCAAATTTGGCATCCTCAGCCATATCATTATCCCATTCATAATACCAAGTTGCTGGTGTTGGATCGTAAGTAAGTAATAATTCTCCCCCTAAAGTTTCACGGTTTGATCGAACTGCAAATGGATCTGACTGAATATTTCTTAATCTACCTGGAGCATTAATATCATTTGGCATTGCAGCAACTAGAGGTTTTTGCCATAAAAAGTTGGGTGCTATTTGAAGATTTCCAAAACTGTATGTAAATCCTGTCAAGAAGTTGGTTTGATTTCCACTTCCACTATCCTTTAATCTCCAACCTGTAAATGTTTTAGTGTTATCAGCACCACCGTTTGCAACAAGTCCCATTATAGCTCCTTGAGTATATATATTGAAACGACCTTTAGAATAAGTGATTTTTGCTTTACCACCCCAATTATCCTGATTAGTTATTTTATCATCATATGTTGTATAAACTCCATCTAATTCTTTTACATTTTGGAAGATTCTTCCATTTAATGGTTGTCCACCCCAGATACCTCCTAGTTCCAAGCCTACATTTCCAATTTTAGATTTAAAATATACTGTTGCTCTACGAGTTTTAGGAAGTGGAATAGCTATAGAAGTTGTAGCTGCATTAGCATCAGCAATATCTTCATGATATACTGCTGTTGCATCAATCTTACCTATTTTTCGGCTGTATTTTAATAGGTATGCAGGGTTAGCACCCCACCATAATTGAGGTCCAAATGCTCCTTTTAATCCACTTAACCCTTTTTTACCTTCAAATTCAAAGCCTGAGGTTTCTCCGTTATAAATATCTATGTTTGGTCCATAATTAGTTTCTGTATACAAACCAAAAAAATCACCTTCATATCCCCAATGGTAATGACCAACTCTATAAAAACCTTTTAAGTCAAAATATTTTTCATTCCATGTGTAAGATGCATTATATATTTGAACTCTATTAACATCACTTTGAGTAATTACTCCATTTTCTGTTCTTACATATTGACTTCTTCCTCTATTTTCATAAAAGATTTCATTAATTGGATTTTCAGCAACATGCCCTAAAATATTTACATTAATATTTGCTTTCATGTTTGGGGCAGGATTTCCTTCAACACCAACAAAGTAAGATTGCATGTGATCAAAACCTAGTTTATTAGGAAATGATGAAGAATTTGGTACAGCAACTGCTGGCGTTGTAATTAAACTTCCACCTGTATTAAAGGTAGTAAATTCTGCTCTTAAATTGCTAACTTTCAAAATATCGGTATCATTTGAACCTAACGCCGCCTTGTCACCTCTAGCTCTTAAAACAGCATCCATAAGCTGAATAGAATTAAAATAACGATCAATGCCATCACTTGAAGTTCCTACTTCATATGGGTTAATATTGTGTGCTTCTTTTAATGCATAATAAGATGCACGAGGATATAAAGTATATAACCCTCTTGCATTTGTTGGGCCTTTAGCACAAATTCCAAACCATTCTTCGTTCATATTGTTTTCACCCTGATGAAAATCAGATTGATAACCACCATTAGACCAAGAAGCATTATTGTCATGTACACTTAAATTACTTGTTTGACCATATTTCCACCATCCATCACTAAATTGAAAAGTAAATCCTCCAATTGAATTTCCAGATTTTCCCAAACCGGCAGCATTTTGATATATTTCTTTCCAATTGTTAACTAAGTAATACGCTTGTGATTTTTGGTCCTCTGCATTATCTAAAGTGTTAAACGAATCGGCACCAAATTCGGTAAACATTAATGGCATATCTAATTTTTCTTTTACTTTTTGAAAAGCATCTGTAAAAGAAACTCCACGATACATGTTTGTACCAATAATATCTACAGCTTTACATTCTTTAGCAATTATATCTAAAAACAATAAATCTCCATTACAAATTGCGATTGGATGTGCTTTGTCAATCTTTTTCATTTCAACAACAGCATCATTAAATAATTTGTACATATCTTTAGCTCTAACAGTAGATCGTCTGTCTTCTAAAGGAATATTTTCTGATTCTGCTCCATCCCAAAACAAACCATAATTATTTTCGTTACCTAATAAGAACATCAACAAACCTGGAGTGTTTTTATATTCGGCAACTAATTCTTTAGTTTCTTTTAGTAATGTTTGTTGTGTAAGAGCATTTGAATATTCTGTATTAGGCACCCAAGTTCCGTTTAATGTTAAACCATATCTTCCAAAAGAATGATTGATCATTGTATAGATGCCATATTTTTGATAGATATAGGTAATCCATTTTGGTTGAATTCCGGTGTATTGTCTAATGGTGTTTACACCCATATTTTTTAACAATCCCATCTCAGCATCCAAAGCAGCCATAATTACTTCATCCGATTGTTTCCATAAACTGTAGGAGTAATTTGTACCAATTGGATAGTAATCCCAGTTCATACCATTTATAATAAAGTCTTTTCCGTTAACTTTAAGTTTAAATCCAGAACTGCTTTTCACTACCTCTACTTTATCTGCTTGAGAATAAATAGACGAAGAGTAAATTAATAATGTAAGTAATAAAATAATTTTTCTCATAGGATGTGCATAATTTATTGTTTGATATTCAAAATTTTTGGTTAGTTACTAGTTAAAAATAAATTTTAAAATTAGGATAAAAGTATAGGATATCTATAGAATTCATTAAAAAATAAATACAACAAAAAACATACACTTAACAATAGTAAAAGCAAGTATACATATTTATGTTTAAATAATTGATTGTCAAATATTTAAAAAATAAATAGAATGGAATTATCGCTAATATAACAGCGGGAAATCGCTATTTTGTAGAGTTGATGTATAGGTAAAAACGATATAAATAACTCTATTAAATAGATAAAATATACTCAGCTAAACCGTTTTCGTGGCTCAAATTCATTTTTTTACGCAAACGATATCGTTTTATCTCTACACTTCGAACAGAAATATTTAATAAAGGAGCTATTTCTTTAGAGGATAAATTCAGTCTTAAATAAGCACAAAGTCTTAAATCATTTGGAGTTAAAGATTGATGAAGTCCTTTTAATTTTTTCAAAAAGTCTTTATCTACGGTATCAAATGCATCTTTAAATACATTCCAGGAATCCTCGTTATTAATATTTTTTGTAATAGTTGTAATAACCGATTTAATACTTGTATTTTTATTTTCTTCGTCAGCTGTTTTCTTTAAATCTTCTTTAATAAGCGAAAGAAGCTCGTCTTTCTTTATCAAACTCATAGTTGAAACAGCTAGTTCTTTATTTTTGGCATCAACATCCATAGATAATTGATCGTTTCGTAACTTCATTAATTGCTGTTCGTTTTCTAACTCTTTAATTTCCAACAATAAATTATTTTCTTCAATAAGTTTTAACCTTTGCTGGTGGTAATAATCTTGGTATCTTTTATTAATCCAAAAAGCTAAATAAACAAACCCAATTAAATAAATAAACAA
>CAMCBB010000118.1 GCA_945872875.1 Flavobacterium psychrophilum | reverse complement strand
TTCTCTAAAATTTGTTGGAAGAATTTCAAAAATCGTCTTAAATAATATAGCGTCACCATGGAAACCCCATTACCTACTAACGCATTGTTAGCATCGTTCCATTCTGGTCGTTGGGTATTCATCCAAATACCACCTTCCGGAATGAAATTAGACATTTTAGACAACACAGTCGCTAATATCTTTTCGATGAAATTCACATGATAAATTTCTTTATCGTTACTATTTAACAAAGCACCATCGGCGCCTATAGCTTGTTTTCTTTGATTAATTAGTTTTTCCCATTCGTGATTATACCCAACAGTATCCTTTGGATTTTTCAATATATCCTCATACGGTTTTATGTTATAAGGAACGGCTGCATATACAAAACATTCATTTTCAAAATAAGAATCCAATTTATTTGGCTCGTGTTTTTCTATGAATTCTAGGAATTTTAATAGATAAATAATTTGATGGTCACCCCAATATCCAATGTATGACCATGGATTATCATGTTCGATCGTTTCCCAATCAAAACCATCTTTGGTAACGCGATACGGATTGTATCCGTCAAAAGTAGAGGCATTCAAGAATTTATGAATCATACTGTCCATAAAATCAGGATACGAATGCGCTAATGCTTCCCAGTTTTGAAAAATATCACGCCAGTTTCCTTGGTAATCTAATATTTTAGAACCGTCAATTTCACTTTGTGTATTGATAGAAAACTTATTCCAAGGACGACTTGGGTCTCCGTGTCTTCTACTGAATTTAAGCGGTAAATATTCTGATGCTAACCGAAGAAGATCAATATTATTTTGCTTTGCAGCAAATTCTTTTAAAGCTTGTAACGAAAATAATTCCGGAAGCTGATTTATTTCTTTTTCAAAATTTTGAAAAACAACTGTATTTGCTTTTTTCAAATAACCTATAAAATCGGCCTTTTCTATTTGATAATTAAAATCAAATATTCCGCCACGCATAATATTAAATAGGGTATTCGAAAAATGTCTGGTATCTCTAAGGTGATCTGCTGTTGCTTGAAGCCCATCAGATGAAGCATTAATTTCAATTAATTTTTTTGTTCCTAATTCAACATCTGCTTTTACTAAACTTTCTATGTTCTTATCCGTTTTTATCAATTCAATTATTTGAACAATATCTGAATGATCTTGATTCACATTGGCAACAAACATCCATTCTTTCTTAGAATTGGAGTTTAAAACTATATCGGAATTTATAAAGTAAGCTCCTTTTTCTCCTTTAACATCATTTTCAGAAGTTATAACTTGCTTTTTTCTATAGTTGGAAAGCTGTAATGAAGAAACTAAATATTTTGGATTGTTTAATCCTAATGACCAAACAATATTCGCTTTTAATGCTTCACTTGGCTCTGCTTTGTCAACGATGATTGCACTTAAAGCAAAAATTCCTAGCCCAGAATCTTCATGCAATTCACTTCTTTTATAAGCATCCACAAGATTACTAGTTGTGGCTTGCAAATCGGTATTGACTCCATAAGGCATAATGTTTTGAAGCCCGTCCAATATAGAAATTTTATACTCTTTATCGGAGTGATTGTGTATTTCTGATTTTTTTACAAAGCCATATTTGTTACTGGAATTCCAGTGGTACCTGAAAGTTAATTGTAAATCGTGGTTTATTTCTTCAAATATTATTTTATTGCCATAGAAGTTTTTATACAAATTTCTGGTGATGGTATACTGATCTGTATAACGCTCTGAAAAGGGTTCCCAAACTACTAATTGTTCATTGTTATCAATTTGAAAAATAGTTTTACTTCCTGTAATATCTGCCGATTCGGTTATCTTATCATCCGTATAGTATGGAAATAATGCAAATTCCGAATTTTTTCTTCCTGCAGACAAACCGCCATTACTAGAAATAAACATCCAATGATTGGAGTCGCTTACAATACTCATAAAAAAAGGACGCATTGCCTCATTATTTATGATCTTATAATATTTTTCTCCATCTAGAACTGCAGTTTCCATAGAAACAGTTTTAGAACTTTTTTTCAATTCGTTTTCCTCTAAGGCATTAATGCTTTGATTCATGATTAATTTATGAAACAATTATTTTATTTATATAAAAACCAAGTAGACTTTTTGATAAGAAAAAGTCTACTATTTGGTAAGAAATTTATTTATTGAAATTAATTTTGATATACTCTTACGTAATCAACAGACATCGTTTGCGGGAAAGTTGTTTGTTGATTTGGAGATCCCGGAAGATTACCACCCACTGCAAGATTAAGAATCATATAAAATGGTTGATTAAACACCCATTCTCCTGGCGCATTAGCTGGAGTAACTTGGTAATACAAAACATTATCTACATAGTAATTGATGTAATCTTCACCCCATTCAATTCCAAAAATATGATAACCGGTATCAAAACGATCATTAGTTAAATTAAATACTTTTGATAATGAATTAGCACCTGAATAACCTGGACCATGAATAGTTCCAAACATAGATGTTGGATTATTTCCTAGGTATTCCACAATATCAATTTCACCACATTGAGGCCAACCCACAGTACTAGAATTTGATCCTAACATCCAAAATGCTGGCCAAATTCCTTTTCCCCAAGGCATTTTAATACGCGCTTCAAAGCGTCCGTGTTTTTGTTCAAATTTACCTTTAGAAATAATCCTTGCAGAGGTATATGCAGAACCCATATAATTTTCTTTGATAGCAGTAATTTTTAATACGCCACCTTCAATTTTTATGTTTTGGGGTCTATTAGTATAATATTCAAGTTCATTGTTTCCCCATCCATTGTTACCAGTTCCTATATCGTAGCTCCACATTGAACTGTCTGGTGCACCATCTACATTAAATTCATCTTGTTTAACTAGTTGGTTCATAGTTGTAACCGTTTGTTTTTCATCTGGTGCACAACCTAATACAAGTACTAATGAACTTGCAAGTAGAGTATTTTTTATATTTAAAGTCATGATTGAAATTTATTAAAGTTAAATGCTACTTATTAATTATGGAAATAAATATTATCAACAAGTAGATCAGTTATTCCTGATGAAGTTGGCCCTAATATAAATTGAGCTAAATGTGCTTTACTTGTTAATCCTGTGAAGGCTGAAAGTGGAAGTTCCACGCTTACCCAGTTTCCTGTTGGCAAACTAGAACTATTGAAAGTGTATTCGTGAGAACTATCTATTAATCCACCATAAACACCATCAGCTCCAAAATCAACTAATTTAATTTTCAATGAATTTCTGGCACCTGTAGTATTTAATACTTTTAAATCAATATGAACATGAGTCATTAGTGATGCATTAATAGTTGGCTGAGCAAATTGAATTCCAACAAAATTAAATTGAGAATATTTTATTAGGTCATCACCATTGATGTGAATATCGTTCTGGCCAAGAGTAGTTTGCCAAGGTGCCCAATAACCATTGTAATACTCAACGGGTACATTGGTGTAGGCATTGCTAAAAATTGAAATTACATTAGCAGGATTTACTGTAGGGGTTGGTGCTGGTGTAAAAACCCCTAGTGAATTTATTGTTAAAGAACCAACTGCATTAGTTCCTCCTAAAGTAGCAGAAATTATTGTTGTTCCAGAAGATAAAACAGTTATTACTCCAGAATCACTAACAGTTGCAACACTAGGATTAGAAGAAGTAAAATTAAAATAACTTGGTGCTAAAGAAATAGTTTGATTTGTTCCATTTGGCATATTAAAAGTTTCAGACAATCCAGTTAAATTGATACTTGCGCCAATATAGGTTTGTTGAGTAGAATTTAATCCATCCATAATTTTTGGTTGTGGATGTGCAATAGTTCCTAATTTTTCATATTTTACATTATCGATCCAAAAAGTATAACCTAAATTATTTTCAGCTCCTTCAGAATACCAAAAAAGTCCTTTTTCTTGAACTAACTTTGATGCATTTGGAATTGGAATAATTATTTTTTTCCAGTTGGTATCAATTGGAACATTTGCCATAACTACATTGTATTTATTTAATCCGAAATCAGTACCAAAACCAACTTCATTTATAGTAGCGGCTTGCGATCCTTTTACCCAAAAAGTTAAAGCATCATAATCAGTTAAATCACGACCAGAACCATCAATATAGGCTCCACCTGCATATGCTCCACTAGGATCACCAACACTTGGTACATCAATTCTCATGGAAGCAGTTCCTTGATATTTCTCATCGGTATCAACTGTAAAGGCGGTATAATCTGTTCCACCAAATGCACCGTATCCTAAACCAGCGCTAAATGTATCAATGAATACATCGGCATTTTTAGAAAATGTAGAAGGTGTTGCATCATCCGATAAATTTCTTTCGCAACTTACATTCACTAGCAAAACAACAGCTAATAAGAATGTGTTTTTCATTGTATTGAT
>CAMCBB010000117.1 GCA_945872875.1 Flavobacterium psychrophilum | reverse complement strand
TAGATGTGTCTTTCAATTGGGGTAAAATTCCATGCTTTACCTTTTTCAAAGTAGGGTTTTGCAAATGCTTCAAACTCCGTTTTGTTCCAATTTTCGGTTGCATCCGTGCCAATAAAAATGGAATCATCAGTTAATGCAGAAAAGTAATCTTTAAAATTGGCAGCGCCTGCTGCTTGATGCCAACGATTTAATACAACATTAATTTCGTTTTTGTTTTCTTGACTGTGTATTGGAAGAATAGCCAGAAATAAAATAGGTAAGAGTAATTTTTTCATGTTTATTTAATAATTTTTATTTACAATCTCAATATAAGCACGGTGCAGTTTTATTTTTCCTTCGTTTTCTAGCGCTTTTAACAACCTTGAAATCACAACTCTTGAGGTGTTTAAATCATATGCAATATCTTGGTGTGTAGCATTTATTTCGCGTGACCTATTAATTTTCGACTTTTCTAATAAATAATTAAGTAAGCGTTCATCCATATTCATAAACGCCAAACTATCAATTGCATTGAGCATTTCTTTCAATCGGTTGTTGTAACTATTAAAGACATAGTTGCGCCATGATTTATACTTTCCTAGCCATAATTCCATGTACATAACCGGAATCATTACCACTTTGCCGTTGGTTTCAGCCACTGCTTTAATTTCGCTTTTGGTTTCTCCAATACAGCAGGTCATCGACATGGAACAGGTATCTCCTTTTTCAATAAAATAAAGTAGTAATTCGCCTTCGTCAAAATCTTCGCGCAATATTTTAATTGCCCCCGAAAGCAACAACGGCATTTTTAATATTTTATCTCCAAAGTCAATGATTACATCTCCATCATTAAACTCTTTAATCAAGGCTACTTGCTCAATTTCATTTAAAAGTGCTTCTTCAAAAATTGATCCGTAGGTTTGATGTAATAATTCTTTCATGTTGGTTGTATTAATATTCATAGATTTCATAGCCCCATGGTTTCATTTGAAATGCATTGGAGTTTAATATGACTTCTTTATTTTCAAAAATAGCAAATGTTTTGCCTAATAATTTTTTATTAGTAATTGAAATGGTTTGTGCTTTACCTGATAGATTAAGTAGCACAAATATTTTATGTTTCCCTTGCTTTCTAATGTATGCGTATACATAATTTGCATCACCTACAGCTACTTTTTCAAAATCAGCATTAGCAGAAAGTGCTTTATTTCTTTTTCTTAACTCGAGAAGTGTTGTATAAAATTTCTCTCTTTCAAAATTCTTAAAGGTGATCGGATCTTTTTCAAAAAACTCCAGTGCTCGTAATACAGGTTCTTCTTGGCCGCTATAAATTAGGGGCACACTGTTTTCTAAAGTTTGAGATAAAACTGCAAACGGAGCATGGATTTCCTTTGGAAAGGTTCCAAAATCGGCATGGTTCCAGCTGTTTTCATCGTGGTTGCTAGTGAAATACATTTGTATGGTATTTTTTGGATACCTTGTTTTGTTTTCAGTAAGAATACTATCAATGGCAAATGCAGGTCTTTTTTCTTTAGCTATTTTTTCTGTCATTTTAAACATATGCCATGGATATACTGCGTCAAAACCACTTTTAGCAAGATAAGTGCTATCCCCTTCAGCAAGCATAAATAGCGATTTCATTTTTTGTAGTTGTGGGATTGATTTTTTCCAAAAAGCAGCCGGAACATTCCAAGCTACATCACAGCGAAAACCGTCAATATTCGTTTTGTCTACCCAAAATTTCATGGCTTCAACCATACTGTCTTGCATAACTGTATTTGTGAAATCTAATTGTCTTACATCGGCCCAATCAAAAGCAACTGCTGCTTTCCCTAGTTTGTCTTTTACAAAAAAATCGGGGTGGTCTTTCAACCATCGATGGTCTGCTCCAGAATGATTTGGCACCCAGTCAATAATGACTTTCATCCCTTTTTCATGAATGGCATTTACTATATTTTTAAAGTCATCTATATTTCCAAATTCTGGGTTAATAGCGGTATAATCGGAAACAGCATAATAACTTCCTAAAGTTCCTTTTCGTTCCAATTTACTAATTGGGTTAATCGGCATAAACCAAATAGTTTGTACGCCCATGGCTTTCAAGCGGTCAAGGTGTTTTGCAAAAGCATTAAAAGTTCCCTCTGGGGTATATTGACGCACATTTACTTCATAAATGTTTCCTTGCATAATCCAAGCAGGGTGCCCATTAACTAAATTGGTGTCTATTGTAGAAGATAAATTGGCTTTACAACTTAACAGCAATAATGCTATAATTAACGTAATACTAAAACAGATTTTTTTCATTGGATTGTGAAATTTTAATTTCCAAATTTAATAAAAAAAAGGTTGCCAATACTGACAACCTTTATACTATTACTTTTAAAAAAAATTATTTTACAACAATTTTTTTAGTTTCTTTTTTATTAGAATCGGTGGTTATTTCAACAAAATAAGTTCCGCTTCCTACCTCTTTTAAATTCATAGTTTCGGAATAGTTATTCGTTGCATAGTCTTCTTTTTTGATTACTCTTCCTAGCATGTCAATTAATTGAACTTGTTTAATAAAACTATTTGAATTCAATTGAATTGTAATAACTTCATTCGCGGGATTTGGATAAACAGCTAAGTTAGTGTTAGAAAATTCGTGTGCTGTAAGCTGCGCTACAAATTCGGTGTTAAAGGTATTTGTAATAATTGCAGGATTATAATCAAAATAAATAGCCCCTGTATTTGGAATGATATCTCCTAGAGCATATCCTGGTTTTGGCTTAACTTGGAAGGTAACATAACCTTTGCCAGTTGTTGTATTCGCAACAGAAACCGGTAGCATGATGTTGTCAAATTTCCAATTAAGTGTATTTCCTACTCGATCAAGTATATAAGAATGACTTGAGCTAAGCGTTCTTACTGTGGTTTCATCCAATTTAGAATCTAACACATCGTTAATTCTTACATTTATTGCACTTGCAGTACCTGTATTTTCAAATCGAATGGTATACGTTAAGTAGTCATTAGAAGTAAACGAATTGTAAAGAATTCGTTCCCCATGTGATTCCATTTTATCATTTGGATCGTAAGAGTTTACAATTATTTGCGATAAGCTGCTCGTATTATTTGCAGGAACCACATCTCCAGAAATAGGATTTATTGTAACCGTGTTAGTTAGTAATTGACCAGCCGTAACTACAGGTAGTGTAGGCACTTGCATATAAACTGAGATAACTCGAACTTCAAATGGTGCCAAGTTGGTGAAATTATAACTAAATCCATTTGCCAACATAGTTACACCTGCTTGCGATACCGATGTTATTGTTACATTTGGATCTTTAACAAAATTGATGCTTCCTGCAGCAATATTTTGATTACCTAGATTGGTGTAGATAATTTTATTTTGATAAATAAACCCAGGTCTTGGGGCATTAATAGGGACTAAAGTTGTAACTAAATCGGTGTAGCTTTGAGCAACTGTAATTGGGAAATTATAAGTAATCATTCCTGCACCAACAACAACATTCACATTATTGTATGCCGCTGTTGCTATATTATAAAGCCCTGCATAAGCTGTATCGATAGAATAACTTAAATCATAAGAATTGGCACTATTGGTGTCATAAATATTATATACGCCAGTAGGACTTGTAATATGATGCGTAGTTCCATTATTGTTTACTTCATAATGAAATTGTCCTAATGGGAAATTTTGTTCTCCAACATCTTTTGTTCCATTATTATTCATGTCTAAAAATGCATTTAATCTTAGGCCACTACAATTTATTCCACCGGTAGTTGAACTAGAAATTTCAGTGATTTTAATATATCCTGGTTGGTTACTGTAATTGGTTACCATTATTAAATAATACTGTCCTGGTTGGGCATTATTAATAACAGGGTATTCAACATTACTAGAAACATAACTACAACTTACTACAAAGTTAGGTGTAATTTGTCCATTACACGGAGTAGTTGGATGTGTAAAAGGACCTAAAACTGCATAATCCACATCTAAGTTATTTGTGCTAAAATTAATATCTGTACTTTGTTGGATCATTAAATGAATATTACCTGCTTGATTCACGGGCATAACGAACCATGTTGGATTCGGAGTAGTACTTAAACATCCTAAAGCTCCAGTAGAAGGTAAATTAGTTGTGTTTGAAAACGGAATTCCTAAAGTAGAACACAAAGAATTCGCTTGACTACAAATAGACGCATTATTACAATTTGAAAATGTTCTAAGGTTAAACGAATAAATCATATCGCAAGATCCTGTAACTACATCTATCACAAAAATCGGAATTAGTGCAGATTGAACTGCTACAGTGTATGCCGTTGGGTTAGCAATAGGATTGGTTAACGATTCTGCATCTTGTTGATTAGCAAAATATTGAAGTGTTCCTTGATTATTTATTTGTGATTGAACCGAAGTTAAA
>CAMCBB010000116.1 GCA_945872875.1 Flavobacterium psychrophilum | reverse complement strand
TACAACAAAAAAGTATCCGACGAAGATATTATAAAAGTACTTGGTGCGCCAAGATTACAACGCGATAAAGCCGAAGGAAACGAAGTGGCAGGTGTAGTTACTGGCTTGGCTTGGACTTCTGTAGGTGGAGATATTTTGTTTATTGAGTCATTAATTTCTAAAGGCAAAGGATTACTTACCTTAACAGGAAATCTTGGAACAGTAATGAAAGAATCTGCCACTATTGCTTTAGAATATATTAAAGCCAATGCAGCGTTATTTAATTTAGATCCTGATGTGATTTCTAAATATAACGTGCATCTTCATGTTCCTGAAGGAGCAACTCCAAAGGATGGTCCAAGTGCAGGTATAGCTATGTTGACTTCACTTGTTTCTTTATATACGCAGCGAAAAATAAAGAAAGATATTGCAATGACTGGTGAAATCACTCTTCGAGGTAAAGTATTACCAGTAGGTGGAATTAAAGAAAAAATCCTTGCAGCCAAAAGGGCTAATATAAAAGAAATTATTCTTTGTCATGAAAACAAAAGTGATATTGATGAAATAAAATCAGATTATTTAGTTGGACTTACTTTTCATTATGTAAAAGAAATGAGCGATGTAATTGATCTTGCTTTAACAAGCAGTAAAGTAAAAAATGCTAAAGTAATCGATTAACTTTTAATTTGATATAATTGTAAGGCATGATATTTTTGATTTCATGCCTTTTTTATTTGTGTTTTTGACTTAACTTTAAAAATAATATCTTCGCATTTTCGTTATAGACATGTGTTTGCCCATAATTATATGATTAATAAACCATTTATTTACCTTTTTTTTCTTGTTTGCACCATAAGCTATGGTCAAATAGGAGGCAGGTCGGTTTATCAATTTCTAAATTTGGTTACTTCGCCTAGACAAGCTGCACTTGGGGGAAAGGTATTAACTATTTTTGATCAAGATGTAAACCAAGCACATTTTAATCCGGCTACAATAAATCCAGAAATGGATAACCATCTTGCAGTAAACTACGGAAATTATTTTGGGGCAGTTACCTATGGTACTGCTGCTTATGCCTATACATACGATCGTCATTTGCAAACTTTTCATGTAGGTGTAAATTATGTTAATTACGGAAAGTTTGAAGGATATGATGAATATGGCTCGGCAACTTCTACTTTTACAGGAAGTGAAATGGCTTTGTCTTTTGGATATTCCTATAATGTTCCTCATACAAACATTTATATAGGAGGTAACGCAAAATTAATTTCTTCTACCTTAGAAAGTTATAATTCTTATGGTGCTGCAGCAGATATTGGTGCTTTGTTTATTGATGAACGGAATGATGTAAATTGGGCTTTAGTAATTAGAAATATCGGAACTCAAATTACGACCTACTCTGGATTACAAGAAAAATTGCCACTTGAAGTGTTGATTGGTGTTTCTCAAGAAGTAGAAAATGTTCCAATAAGATGGCATCTTACATTAGAAAATCTTCAACAATGGAATATTGCATTTTCCAACCCCAATAGAGCTACAAACACTATTGATGGTGGTGTAATTCCTGAAAAAGTTGGTTTCTTTAATAATGCATTGCGACATGTAGTTATTGGCGCTGAATTATTTCCAAAAAAAGGATTTAACTTACGCTTTGGTTATAATTTTAGAAGAGGAGAAGAGCTAGGGATAGAAGATCAGCGAAATTTTTCAGGTATTTCATTAGGTTTCGGATTAAAGATGAGTAACATCAAATTTAATTATTCTCACTCAAGATATTCATTAGCCGGAAATACAAGTCTTTTTGGCTTGACTATAAATTTTAATGATTAGGATTCATTCCGTTTGGTTATCTATATTTGTAAAAATAAATTATGAAAAAAATTACTATTGCCATTGACGGTTTTTCATCTACAGGAAAAAGTACTCTAGCTAAACAACTAGCAAAACATTTAGGGTATATTTATGTAGATACCGGTGCAATGTATCGCGCCATCGCTTTATTTGCAATGCAAAATAATTTTATTTCGAAAGATTCATTAGATACAGAATCCTTGCTTAAAGCATTGCCTAATATTAAATTACAATTTCAATTTAATGCCAATTTAGGTTATGCCGAAATGTATTTAAATGATAGTAATGTTGAGAAAGAAATAAGAACAATTGAAGTTTCTAGTTTTGTGAGTCGAATTGCCGAAATTTCAGAAGTTCGTTCTAAATTAGTAGAGCAACAACAAGAAATGGGAAAAAACAAAGGTATTGTTATGGACGGAAGAGATATTGGGACCGTTGTTTTTCCGGATGCTGAATTAAAAATATTCATGACTTCTAGTCCAGAAACACGAGCACAAAGAAGATATGATGAACTGCAAGCTAAAGGTGATGTTGTCTCTTTTGAAGAAGTTCTTCAAAATGTTCAAGAGCGTGATTATATAGACACTCACAGGACTGATTCTCCATTAGTAATGGCAGAAGATGCAATTGAAATTGATAATTCTTATCTAACTCGTGAAGAGCAATTTACTGCAGTACTATTATTATCAGAAGAAATAATTAACTCTTAATAGTACGATTTTTAAGGTTTAATAGTAATTGCAAACTACTAGAAATTACTATTGTTAGTGTAGCTCCAATAAAATTTAGCCATAAATATCCTAATTTTTCTTGTCCGCTTGGATAGATATGAATAAAATAATAGTAGATAAAGAAAATCGATATTTGACTCAAAACTGCACTATAGAAAATTGATTTTCCTTTTACGAATTTAAATAAAAACCCAACTAGGAAAATTCCTAAAACAGTTCCGTAAAATATAGATCCTAAAAGGTTTACTAACTGAATTAAGTTTTCAAAAAGAGTACAAAAACAAGCAAATACTATAGCAATTATTCCCCATCCCAATGTAAATAATTGGGTTGAGTTTAGTAATTGTTTTTCAGATAATTCTGATTTTGTATTTCGTTTATATATATCTATAGCTGTTGTAGATGCTAATGCGGTGAGTTCTGAAGCAGATGATGACATTGCTGCAGAGAGAATTACAGCTAGAAGAAGACCTATTAAACCCTTTGGTAAATAATTTAAAATAAAATGAAGAAATACATAATCTTTATCATTGGTTTCTGCTTTAACATCTGCTTTTTCAATTAATTCTTTGGCTTGATCTCTAAGGTCTTTTTCTCTTCCAGCCAATTCTTTTAGTTTATTTCTCAGTATAGGGTTGTCAAAATTTTGATTTAAATGATCAATATATAGTAAGTTATATTCTTTTTTTTCTTCACCCAAATTGGTTAGTTTTTTTTCTAAATTCTGATATTCTTTGTTGTATTTTGAATGTTCAATAAGTGCTTTGTTATTTGGATTGAAATTTAAAGGAACTTTGTTAAATTGAAAAAATACAAATACCATTACTCCAGTTAGAAGTATGAAAAATTGCATCGGAACTTTTAAAAATCCATTTAAAATTAATCCCATCTGGCTCTCTTTATCTGTTTTCCCTGATAAATAACGGCCAACTTGAGTTTGGTCTGTTCCAAAATAGGAGAGCATTAAGAAAAAACCACCAGTAATACCAGTCCATACGGTGTATCTTGTTTCGGTATCCAAGGAGAAATCAAGAATATTCATTTTGTCATTTGCACCGGCAATATGCAACGCATTTGAAAAAGTCATTTCATTTGGAAGCATATGTAGAATTAGATAGAAGGTGACAAACATTCCAACTAAAATTACAAACATTTGTTGTTTTTGTGTAACATTTACCGCTTTGGTTCCGCCAATAAAAGTGTAGAAAATAACTGATATTCCAATAATAATATTTAATGCTGTAATGTTCCAGCCTAATAGCGTAGATAAAATAATAGAAGGCGCATAAATTGTAATACCTGCAGCTAATCCTCTTTGAATTAAAAACAAAATTGCTGCTAGAGATCGAGTTTTAACATCAAAGCGTTGCTCTAAATATTGATAGGCAGTAAAGATTTTGTATTTATGATAAATAGGAATGAAAACTATACAGATCACAATCATTGCTATTGGTAATCCAAAATAAAATTGAATAAAACCCATTCCGTCATGATAAGCTTGACCTGGAGTAGAAAGAAAGGTAATTGCCGATGCTTGGGTTGCCATTACAGATAAACCAACCAACCACCATGGTGTTTCTTTGTTTGCAAGGATATATTCTTCTACATTTTTACTCCCGCGAGTTTTGTAAACACCATAAAATATGATGAATAATAGAGTTGCAGATAATATGATCCAATCGATTTGCTGCATTAATTATGAGAAAATTTGCATTAAAACATAAAACAATACTATAAATAAGGCATTCGTTACCAAAAGCCAAGTGTAATTAATTTTCCAACGATTTTGTTTGTTCATAATAATTGAATTATGCAGCTAGCATTATTGGTTTATTAATTTCTACTTACATTTTATAAAAAAATAAAAGCATTGTAAATCTACAAATTATTCAGAAAGTTATGTGATAAATAACGGTATACTTTTTCAGTTGGTAAACCTACAACATTAGTATAGGAACCTTCAATTTTTGATATTCCTATTAATCCAATCCAGTCTTGAATTCCGTATGCACCAGCTTTGTCAAATGGTTTATAATTATCCAAATAATAACGAATCGCTTCTTCGCTTAATTCACGAAAGGTAACTTTTGTCACGTCAAATATTGTTTTAGTTGAAACAATTCTTTTAAAACAAACCGAAGTAATTACCTCATGTGTTTGGTTAGATAATGATTTTAATAT
>CAMCBB010000115.1 GCA_945872875.1 Flavobacterium psychrophilum | reverse complement strand
ATGATTTTAGAAATGAAAGTCCCATCACCGGGAGAATCAATTAAAGAAGTTGAAATTGCTACTTGGTTAGTAAAAGATGGCGATTATGTAGAAAAAGACCAAGCAATTGCTGAGGTAGATTCTGATAAAGCAACCCTTGAATTACCTGCAGAAGCTAGCGGAATTATCACGCTTAAAGCAGAAGAAGGTGATGCTGTTGCCGTTGGTGCTGTAGTTTGTTTGATTGATACAAGCGCTGCTAAACCATCTGGTGCGGCGCCGGCAGCTGAAGCAAAACCAGCAGTGGCTGAAGCTCCAAAAGCAGAAGTTCCAAAAGCGGCCCCTGTTGCTGAAAAAACTTATGCAACGCAAGCGCCATCTCCGGCAGCTAGAAAAATATTAGACGAAAAAAATATACAACCATCCAATATTGTTGGAACAGGAAAAGGTGGAAGAATAACCAAAGAAGACGCTGTAAATGCAACCGCTTCAATGGGAACTCCAACTGGTGGAAGCCGTGGATCTGAGAAAACAAAACTATCAATGTTGCGTCGTAAAGTAGCCGAAAGATTGGTTGCTGCTAAAAACGAAACCGCTATGTTAACTACATTCAATGAAGTAAACATGACGCCAATCAACATGATTCGTAACGAGTACAAAGATGCTTTCAAAGCAAAACACGACGGATTAGGATTAGGTTATATGTCGTTTTTTACAAAAGCGGTTACTAGAGCTTTAGCTTTATTCCCAGATGTAAACTCAATGATTGATGGCGATTATAAAACATCGTATGATTTCTGCGATATTTCTATTGCTGTTTCTGGTCCTAAAGGATTAATGGTACCTGTTGTTCGTAATGCAGAATTATTAACTTTTAGAGGGGTTGAAGCCGAAATTAAAAGATTAGCAATCAAATCTCGTGATGGTCAAATTACAGTTGATGATATGACTGGTGGAACATTCACTATTACTAACGGTGGTGTTTTTGGAAGTATGTTATCTACTCCAATTATCAATCCTCCACAATCTGGAATTTTAGGAATGCACAATATTATTGAGCGTCCAATTGCAGTAAATGGTAAAGTTGAAATTCACCCAATGATGTATGTAGCGCTTTCATATGACCACCGAATTATTGATGGTCGTGAGTCAGTTGGATTCTTGGTTGCTGTGAAAGAAGCTTTAGAAAATCCATTAGAATTGTTGATGAATGGCGATGCTAAAAAAGCCTTAGAATTGTAATTTCTATATCAATAAATAGTATAATCAATCCCGTTCATTAAACTGAACGGGATTTTTTGTTTATTTGTGTTTCGAACAAATTAATATGATTTTAACTGACACCCATACCCATTTATATTCTTCCCAATTTCAAGAGGACCGAAACGAAATGATGCAACGCGCTATTGAAGCGGGTGTATCCCGGCTATTTGTTCCTTCAATAGATTCGACTTATACTCAAAAAATGTATGATGTAGAAGCGCAATTTCCGAATAATGTATTTTTAATGATGGGATTACATCCGACCTATGTCAAAGAAAATTATTTAGAAGAATTGGCTTTTGTTGAAACCGAATTAGAGCGAAGAAAATTCTATGCCATTGGAGAAATAGGGATGGATTTGTTTTGGGATAAAACATTTTTGAACCAACAGCAGCATGCTTTTCAGCATCAAATTCAATTGGCCAAAAAACACAAACTCGGAATAAATATTCATTGCCGCGATGCTTTTGATGAAACATTTGAAGTATTAGAAAGCGAAAAAGCATCCGACTTATTTGGGATATTTCATTGTTTTACGGGTGATTTAGATCAAGCGCAACGCGCCATTTCGTTAGGAATGAAACTTGGAATTGGAGGTGTTTCGACATTTAAAAACGGAATAATAGATCAGTTTTTACATAAGATAGATTTACAGCATATTGTATTAGAAACTGATTCTCCCTATTTAGCTCCTGCGCCGCATCGCGGAAAGCGAAATGAAAGTAGTTACACCCTTTTGGTTGCTCAAAAATTAGCTGAAATTTATAAGGTTTCACTAGCTGAAATTGCTCAAATAACTACAGAAAATTCTAAAGCTGTTTTTGGGATTTAATACATAAATTGATAAAAAAGTCCTTTTTTTTTTGTTCATTTGTTCCAGAAATTAATCCAGAATTAGAGAGATGCAGAAATTTGATGCAATTCGACCATATTATGATACCGAAGTGAATAATGGTATTAAAAGCCTGGTTAACCATCCAATGATGAGGGCGATCATGAATTTTACATTTCCTGATATAGAAGATGAGGATTGGAAAAATCAATTATTAAAAACACACTCTATCCGCGATTTTCAATGTAATTTTATATATCAATCAGTTCAAAAAGTACTTGAAAATTCATCTGAAGGATTAACTACTTCTGGTTTTGAAAAATTAGAAAAAAACACTCCCTATCTTTTTATATCTAATCATCGCGATATTATTTTAGACACATCGATTCTGAATGTTTCTTTATTTGATCATGGTTTGGTAATGACTGCATCTGCAATTGGAGATAATCTAGTTAAAAAAGATTTTCTTTTAAACTTATCAAAACTCAACAGAAATTTTTTAGTTCAACGCGGTTTGCCGCCAAGAGAATTATTGCAAAGTTCCAAATTAATGTCCGAATATATTGGAAAATTAATACTAACAGAAAACCGCTCGGTATGGATAGCCCAGCGCGAAGGAAGAACAAAAGATGGAAACGATGCAACCCATCAAGGGGTATTAAAAATGTTGGGAATGGGATCAAATGAAGAAAATTTGATGGAATACTTCAAAAAACTACAAATTGTTCCGGTTTCAATTTCTTATGAATATGACCCTACCGATGCCTTGAAAATGCCTCAATTAATGGCGGAAGCAAAAGCAGAAAAGTATGTAAAAGAGAAAAATGAAGATTTTATTACACTTTTAAGCGGAATCATAGGACAAAAGAAACGCATCCACATTCATGTGGGTTCCATTTTGAATAAAGAATTAGATGAAATTGCAATGGAAAATGACAACACTAATAAGCAAGTTCAGGCAGTTGCTCAAGCTATAGATGATTCTATTTTGCAATCCTATAAATTATGGCCTACGAATTATATTGCCTACGATATTTTAAATAAAACCGACCGATTTAAAAATCAGTATACCGATAATGAAAAATCTTTATTTGAAAGAAGATTAGAAATGAAAATTGATGCTTCAAATGGTATGATGATGGAAAGTTTTTTAAATATGTATGCCAATCCAGTGGTTAATAAGTTGAAATACGGAAATGCAATCTAAACCAAATATATTATTGCTTTATACCGGTGGTACCATCGGGATGGAAAAGGATCTTTCTACAGGTGCTTTAAAGGCATTTGATTTTAATAAATTGCTTCAAAACATCCCAGAATTAAAACAATTAGATTGTATTATTGAAACCAATTCTTTTGAAAAACCAATAGATTCTTCTAATATGAATCCAGATAAATGGGTTCAAATTGTTTCAATTATTGAAGATAACTACAATCAATTTGATGGTTTTGTAGTGCTTCATGGCTCCGATACGATGTCTTATTCTGCATCGGCAGTGAGCTTTATGCTAGAAAACTTGGCAAAGCCAGTGATTTTTACCGGATCGCAATTGCCAATAGGAGATTTGAGAACCGATGCAAAAGAAAATCTTATTACAGCAATTCAAATTGCTTCACTTCAAAATAATGGACAACCTTCAATTCAAGAGGTTTGTTTGTATTTTGAATATAAATTATACCGCGGAAATCGAACTACTAAAATAAACGCAGAACATTTTAATGCATTTACGTCTCCTAATTATCCTGCCTTGGCAGAATCGGGAGTGCATTTAAATGTAAATTCTAGTTCGCTTCACGCTAGTAACAATAAGAAATTGGTAGTTCACAAAGTACTAGAAGATAATGTAGTAATATTAAAAATATTTCCAGGAATTAGTCAGTCTGTATTAGAATCTATAACAGCAATTCCGAATCTTAAAGGGTTAGTGTTAGAAACTTATGGGTCGGGAAATGCGCCTTCAGAAGATTGGTTTATTGCAGTACTAAAAAAAGCAATCGACAAGGGTTTATACATCATTAATGTCACCCAATGTTCGGGCGGAAGTGTGAGTATGGGACAATATGAAACCAGTACCCAATTAAAGAAAATCGGAATTATTTCTGGAAAAGACATCACCACTGAGGCAGCAATAACTAAATTAATGTACTTGCTAGGACAAAATATATCTCCAATAAATTTTAAAGCTATTTTTGAAACCTCTTTACGAGGTGAAATGGCCTAACTATGTTTTGATTATTGCAAAATTTTGTTGTTCTTTGTATCATAATTTTTAGAGGGGTGTCCGAGTGGTTGAAGGAGCAAGCCTGGAAAGTTTGTATATGGGTAACTGTATCGTGGGTTCGAATCCCATCTCCTCTGCTAATTTCCTCCTAACGTTTATATCTATGCGTTTACTATATTTCATATTATCTTTCTTTCTCTTTTTTGGAGCTTTCGCCCAAGAAAAAACGGATGTCATTAAGCCGGTAGATTCTTTATATAGAGAAGATCAATTTTATGTTAATTTCACCTACAATCAACTACAAAATATTGTAGGATTAAGTCAAACAAAATTTTCACCTGGTTTTTGTTTTGGAATTCTTAGAGATATGCCAATAAATAAAAGCCGAACTTTTGCAATCGCAACAGGTTTAGGGTATTCTTTCAATATTTTTGACAATAATTTACAA
>CAMCBB010000114.1 GCA_945872875.1 Flavobacterium psychrophilum | reverse complement strand
GTTAAAGGCGGAACTGCCAGTGATGTATTGGATAATGTACCTTCTGTTAGCGTTGATGGTGATGGGAATGTAAGTTTAAGGGGAAATGAAAATGTAAGAATATTTATTGATGGACGACCTACAAATGCTATAAATATTGCAGAAGCTTTAAGAATTATATCTGCTGATGCTATTGAAAAAGTTGAAGTAATTACAAATCCATCTGCTCGTTATGATGCCGAAGGTGGAGCCGGAATAATTAATATTGTACTTAAAAAAGGAAAAAATAACGGCATCAATGGAACATTCATTGCAACAGTTGGAAATCCCAGAAATTATAATGCAACAGGAACAATCAATTTTAAAAGAACAAAATTTAATTTATACTCTACAATTGGATTCAATGATAATAATTCACCAGGTCGAACCTTAACCGATTCGGATTATCTAAACCCTGACGGCTCAATTTACAAATCTATAAAAGAGCGGATAAACCGTTCTTCGATAAGGCAAGGTTACAATTATAGTTTTGGAATGGATTTGTATTTAAATAAATCAACTACATGGACAAATGTTGTTTTCTATAGAAAAAATGATGGTTCAAGTCCAATAAATGATGTAATTAATAATTATGAAGTGAATAATAACTTTGTTTCAAATCGATTTAATGATCAAGTTAATTATTCAACAGGTTTTGATTATAATTCAAATTTTAGTAAAAAATTCAAAAAAGAGGGACATGTTTTAACAATTGAAGGTACCCTATCAAAAAATAACGATAAAGATTTTTCTACAATAACTAACTCATTTTTAGGCGCAACAAGCAATACTACAATTGAATCATCAAAGTATTATCAAACTCAAAATAGGTATTTATTACAGGCTGATTATGTTTTGCCAATGGCAACAAACAGTCAATTTGAAGCAGGTTATAGAGGAAATTATAATGAATTTATCAATGATTTTCAAGTTGGAAGTATTGATAATTTGGGTAACTACAACTCATATACTAATTTTACAAATATATTTGATTATAGCGAAAGTATCCATGCCATATATTCACAATTTGGATCTAAAATAAATAAGTTTTCTTATTTACTTGGAATGCGATTTGAAGATTCAAGAATTGATACAAAGCTATTACTAACCGATTTTAGTTATTTAAGAAAATACAGCAACTTTTTTCCAAGTGCATTTTTTACCTATCAAATTACTGAGCAAAGTACACTATCTATCAATTATAGCAGACGAATTGAAAGACCTAGAAACCGATTTATTATTCCGTTTCCAAACAACTATACAAGTAACATAAATTTATTTGTAGGAAATCCTAATATCAATCCTTCTTTTACCGATGCGCTTGACTTTGCTTACATGAGTAAGTTTAAGAAAATTACCTTAACGACTTCTTTATATTACAACAGAAATAAAAATCCATTTCAATTTGTAAGAAGACCCACGGGGGATATTATAAGCATTATTGTAAACGGATTGCCTGTAGATACTCCTGTTTATTTATCTACTGCTGAGAATTTAGATACCGATACCAGATTTGGATTTGAGTTTACTATGAATTATACTCCGTTTAAATGGTGGAAGTTGAATGGAAATTTTAACTTCTTTAAAAGTACGATTATAGGTAATTTCAAATACACCCTAAACGGATCTACAGATTTAATTAATCAGGATGTATACAAAGAATCCTCAAGTTGGTTTACAAGAATTTCGTCAAAAATTACTTTACCATATAAAATTGAATGGCAAACCAATGCAACTTATACTGCGCCACAAAATAATTTTCAAGGAAAAAGTGTTGGAGTATTTGCTGCAAATTTAGCATTTAGCAAAGATATAATGAAGGACAAAGCAACCATTTCACTAAATATTAATGATGTTTTAAATTCTAGAAAAAGAATTATGCAAACCAATTTACCAACCTTAAATTCATACAGTGAAATGCAATTTCGTGAAAGACAAATAAACATATCCTTTACTTATCGTTTCAATAAACAAAAATCGGATAGAGAAAATAAGCCTAGAAGAGATGGCGAAGGTGAAGGAGGAGATTTTTAAGACAAAACTTAAGATGTTAAACAATAAAAAAAGCCCCGAAATAATCGGGGCTTTTTCTTTGTATGAATTAATTTACTATTCAGCTTCTAATTCTCTTTTCTCTCTTCTTTCTTTTAACAACTCTTTAGTTGCTCCAAAAACCCAGTAAAAAACAAAATTAATTAAGAACATCATTAACCAAAATCCAATAGTTAATATAGTTAGAAATAATAAGAAACCTAAATATTGAGCGAATGTAAACATATCTTTTTAAAATTTGCATTATAAATATAGGTCAAAGATAATTCTAAAATTTTATTCTACAAATAATTTAAAGTAAATTATCAACAAGATTTTAAACAATTAAAACCAATTTTTTTTCTTAAAGTAATATATCATTCCTGAAAATAAAATAAACATAAAAGCAAGTATGGCAAAATATCCATATTTCCAATCTAATTCAGGCATATACTTAAAGTTCATGCCATAAACTCCAACAATAAAAGTTAGCGGCATAAAAAACACAGAAACTAATGTTAGCGTTTTCATAACCTCATTCATTTTGTGACTTTGAGTAGAAAAAAAGAAATTAGCAGCACTGTCCAGAGTAGTTAAGTCATATTCAATTTGATCTAATAATTCCAAACATTTTTGATGTAATCGTTCAAAAAATGTAAAATTATTATCTTCGATTGTATTAAATACATTATCATCTTTTATGCTTTTTATGGAGTATAAAGAATCCCTAAGCGGAATAATAGATCTTTTTAAAAAATTATAATTGTCTCTATGCTTTTCAATTTGTTCTAATATTGAAAGATCGGTGCTTTTTTTGGATTGATTTATTAATTCTTCAACTTTATCTTCTTCATTTTCGATGGTTATGTAGAAGTTTTCCATAATTGCATCCAATAATAAAAACAATAAGTAATCAACTTGTTTTGTTCGAACAATTCCTGAATGCGTTTTAATCCGTTCTCGAATGTGGGTGAAAAATTCACTTCTTTTTTCTTGAAATGAAACTAAAATTCCGTTTTTCATCAAGAAACTAATTTGCTCAACTTTAATATTATCCGAATCTGCATCTGGCAATAATGATTTAATGTTAAAAAACAAAATATCATGGTATTCATCCAACTTTGTACGCTTAGTTGTATTCAATATGTCCGATAACATAAAGTTATCTACACCAAGAAATTCGCCAATTTCAACAATAATATCCGAATCGTTTAAACCATGCACATTTATCCAATTGACTTTATTAAAATCAACATATTTATTCAAATCAATAATTTTAAAATCATGAAATTCCTCAACATCTAGATCATTGTATGTAAATAGTTGAATCTCTGTTTTTATAAATTTATGACTTCCTGTATATTCTAAATGTGTAGGTTGTACTTTTTTTACTTTATTATAATTTATTTTTCGCACCTTATTTTATTTTGTATAAATTTATAAATAATTATTTTTTAAAAAGTAATTTTACACAAAATCATTTCATGAAAACATTAATTACCAACATACAAGAGCTTTTACAAATTCGTGATGCTTCAATAAATAAAGTTTCCGGAGTTGAAATGAAACAATTACCTTCCATAAAGAATGCTTATTTAATAATTGAAGACGATCGTATTGCTGATTTTGGAAATATGAAAAATTGCCCTGTAATCAAAGTCGACATTACCATTGATGCTACAGGAAAAGTTGTACTCCCAACCTGGTGCGATAGTCATACGCATATCGTTTATGCAGGAAATAGAGTTTTTGAATTTGTTGATCGAATAAACGGATTGAGTTATGAAGAAATAGCCAATCGTGGTGGAGGTATTTTAAACTCAGCAAAAAAACTTAACGAAACGAGTGAAGAAGATTTGTATGAGCAATCAAAAGTACGCCTAGAACAAATTATGCAGCAAGGAACCGGAGCTGTTGAAATTAAATCGGGTTACGGATTAACTGTAGCCGGTGAAATTAAAATTCTTAGGGTAATTAAAAAGTTGGCTGAAAATTATCCTATTAAAATAAAAGCAACCTTTCTTGGGGCTCACGCCTTCCCTGCTGAATACAAAGACAATCATTCAGGGTACATTGATTTAATTATAAATGATATGTTACCTAAAATTGCTAAAGAAAATCTTGCCGATTATATTGATGCCTTTTGCGAAACGGGATATTTTTCTGTTAAAGAAACCGAACGCATCATGGAAGCCGGAAAAAAATACGGACTTCAAGCAAAAATTCATGTCAATCAATTTAATACAATCAACGGAATAAATGCTTGTGTTAAACACAACGCTCTTTCTGTTGATCACCTTGAAGTTATAACTGATGAAGATATTGAAGCGTTAAAAAATTCGAATACTATGCCCGTGGCACTTCCCTCCTGTTCCTATTTTATTAGCATTCCATACACACCTGCAAGAAAAATGATTGATGCTGGTTTACCATTGGCTTTGGCAACCGATTTCAATCCCGGGACTACTCCGTCAGGAAATATGAATTTTGTAGTTGCAACTGCTTGTATCAAAATGAAAATGACGCCCGAAGAAGCCATAAATGCAGCAACTATTAATGGTGCCTATGCATTGGGAATTTCAGATACACATGGAAGTATTACAATTGGAAAAAAAGCCAACCTAATTATAAGCAAAGGGGTTTCCTCTTTTTATCAATTACCTTATGAATTTGGAAGTGATTTAATTGATACCGTAATTATTGAAGGAATAAGGATTAAATAAAAAATCCACGAAATAACTTGTAATTAGTTACTTCGCGGATGATTATTTT
>CAMCBB010000113.1 GCA_945872875.1 Flavobacterium psychrophilum | reverse complement strand
CTTCAAGAGTTTAATGCAACAACTGGAAAAAGCGATGTTAAGGCAACAGGTACGCTAGATAATTTTTATGGATTTGTTTTTCGAAACCAAGAATTGAAAGGAAATTTCAATATAGCTTCCAATCAAATCGCTGTGTCTGATTTTATGACAGATGCTACAACAAAAACCGATGAAAAGACAACCAAAACGGCAATGAAAATTCCTTCATTTTTAAATTGTACTTTAACTGCTAAAGCCAACACTGTGCTTTATGATAATTTAACTTTGAAAAATTGTTCAGGAAAATTAGTAATTAAAGACCAAGCAGTCTCATTGGAAAATGTGAAAACAAATGTATTTGGAGGTCAAATTGATCTTAATGGATTGGTTTCTACAAAAGAGAAAATATCTAAGTTCAATATGAAATTAGGCATGGACCAAGTAGACATTACCCAAACTTTCACACAATTGGATATGTTTAAAAAAATTGCTCCTATCGCTGGAGTGATCACCGGAAAATTTAATTCTATTGTTAAGTTATCTGGAGATTTAAATGATAAAGAGATCACTCCTAACTTAAACACCCTAAACGGGGATTTATTAGGTCAAATGAGTGGGACTTCTATTAATCCAAATGGTTCGAATATCATAAATACTATAAGTCAAAATCTGAAATTTATTGACTTGAAAAAATTGAATATTAATGATGTGAAAATGGCTTTAACATTCCAAGATGGAAAAGTAACCGTAAAACCTTTTGACATAAAATACCAGGACATTAAGGTTTCTGTTGCAGGAACTCATAGTTTTGATCAATTGATGAACTACAATTTAAAATTTGATGTTCCCGCGAAATATTTAGGGAATGAAGCGGCAGGATTATTGGCAAAATTATCACCAAGTGAAATTTCAAAATTGGATAATATCCCGGTAAATGCAAACCTAACAGGAAGTTTTTCTAAACCAAAAGTCACCACCGATATTAAATCGGCGACTACAAGTTTAGTGACTAGCATAGCCAAACAACAAAAGCAAAAATTGCTTTCACAAGGCACAAGTGCTTTAGAAAACATTATTAATAACAACACCAAATCGGGAGATACTACTAAAACTAAAAAAGTAGTCAATCAAGCTAAAGATTTATTGAATGGTTTGTTCAAAAAGAAAACACCTTAAGTCATTGCGAGGAACACAACATTTGCTAATTACAAACTAATTTTTACAACATACCCTTCAAACGTGCGCACATTAAAAACCGTGCCGTCTTGAAAGATTAGATATTGCCCTTTTATCCCCATTAACTTTCCTGAAAAATTTGTGGTTTTATCTAAATTCAAACTGGTAACTTTTTTGGGAAATTCCAATACTGGAAAATGAAGATCATATAAATCTTCTTTTTCTGGATGGAAATATTCTTGAACTTCGTTTGGGATTATATACTTTAAATTGGATCTTTCCTGAATCAAATCGGCATCAGGAACTTCATTTTTAAGCATTTTCTGCCAATTGGTTTTATCTGCAAAATGCTCTTTTAAGGCTACTTCAGTGATTCCTGCTAAATATCTGTTTGGCACTTCAACAATGGGAATAGCTTGTACCGCACCCTGATCAATCCAACGCGTTGGAACTTGAGTTTTTCTTGTAACCCCAACTTTTACTTCACTTGATAAGGCTAAATACACAATGTGTGGCTGCAATTGAACTCTCTTTTCGTATTCTAAATCTCTATCCTCAAGATCTAAATGTGCTGTACTCAATTCGGGTTTCATAATCCAATCGCCTGCAGCGGGACTGCTCATAAAACAATCGTAACAAAATCCTTGACGGAATATTTTCTTTTTTTTACCACATTGCAAACATTGGTAGCCCAAAAAATTGATTTCAATATTCTTGTCTAATAATTGATTCAAACTCAAAAAACTATTCTCAAAAACCAAATAATATTGAATTGGATTCGAATATTCTGTTTGCATTTTGGTTAAGACCCCTTCGTAAATCATTTATTTCAAGTTTCAGGATTAAAGTTACAAGTTCAACAAAATTTGTTATTTTTGGTAAAGTTATAATTCAAAATCGATAACTCATAACTGATACCAAAAAAAATGCCATTTCCAATAATTAATTCTATAGCAACTTGGGTTTTAAAACAGCGCATCCATCAAATTGAGCTGTTTTTAAAATATCCTAATGAGGTACAGGAAGAGTTATTGATGAATTTAATTCGAAAATCAGAAGATACAGAACTGGGCAAAGAAAAAGATTTTGAATCGATAAAAAATTATAAAACTTTTTGCGAAAGGGTTCCGGTTTCAACCTACGAAGAGTTGGAACCACTAATTGAACGCACGCGAAAAGGAGAACAAAATGTTTTTTGGGCAGAACCCATAAAATGGTTTGCCAAATCTAGTGGTACCACAAATGCCAAAAGCAAATTTATTCCGGTAAGTGATAGTGCTTTAGAAAATTGCCATTATAAAGGTAGCAAAGATTTGTTGTGCATGTATTTGAACAACAACGAAAACTCGGAAATGTTTTTAGGTAAGAGTTTGCGACTTGGCGGAAGTTCGCAGATATATGAAAATAACAATTCTTCGTTTGGGGATTTATCGGCAATATTGATTGAAAACATGCCCATGTGGGCCGAATTTAGTAGCACCCCTAGCAATAAGATTTCTCTTATGAGTGAATGGGAAACCAAACTTACCGCCATCATCAACGAAACCAAAAAAGAAAATGTGACCAGTTTTGCAGGGGTTCCTTCTTGGATGTTGGTCTTACTCAACCGAATTTTATCTGAAACAAATCACACCTCCCTATTTGAGTTATGGCCTAATCTAGAAGTTTATTTTCATGGCGGCGTAAACTTTGAGCCCTATAGAGAACAATACCAAAAAATACTTCCCAATTCCGATTTTAAATACTACGAAATCTACAATGCTTCGGAAGGATTTTTTGCCATTCAAGATTTAAATTATTCGAACGATTTATTATTGATGTTGGATTATGGGATTTTTTATGAGTTTATCCCTATGGATACTTTTGAAACACCAAATCAAAAAGTAATTCCGCTTACCGAAGTAGAACTGTTTAAAAATTATGCAGTTGTTATTACAACCAATTCCGGTTTGTGGCGCTACTTAATTGGAGATACCGTTCGATTTACCTCATTAAATCCTTATAGAATTCGAGTTACTGGAAGAACCAAACACCACATTAATGTATTTGGCGAAGAATTAATGGTAGAGAATGCCGATCAAGCCATTGCCAAAACCTGTTCGCAATTGAATTGCGATGTGAAAGATTATACTGTGGCTCCTATTTTTATGAAAAATAAAGAAAAAGGCTCCCACGAATGGATGATAGAGTTTAAAAAAACGCCAGTGGATTTGGCATTATTTGCAAAAGTTCTAGACGAAACCTTGCAATCTGTCAATTCTGATTATGAGGCCAAACGCTATAAAAACATGACCTTAAACCCATTGAAAATAAATGTAGCTCGAGAAAATTTATTTTATGATTGGTTAAAATTAAAAGACAAATTAGGAGGCCAAAATAAAATTCCGAGATTATCTAACCAACGGGATTATTTGGAACAATTAAAAGAAATGCAATAAAAAAAGCCCAGAAAATTCTGGGCTTTTTTTTGTTAATTTGAATTAATTAAGAGGCTAACTCCAATCGTTTCAATAAATTTTTATTGAGTGCATGCTCGGCATATTCTTTATCAATTTCTAAGGTTTTTTCTTCAGAACTTGGCAATTCATACATGGCATCGGTAAGAATAGCTTCGCAAAGCGAACGCAATCCACGAGCACCTAACTTATATTCTAAGGCTTTATCTACAATATAATCTAAAGCTTCATTTGACATTGAAAACTGTACCTCATCCATAGCAAAAAGCTTTTCATATTGCTTGATTAACGCATTTTTTGGCTCGGTTAAAATAGAACGCAAAGTAGCTTTATCTAAAGGATCCATGTGAGTTAATACCGGCAAACGCCCTATGATTTCAGGAATTAATCCAAAGTCTTTAATGTCTTTTGGAATGATGTATTGCAACAAATTGTCTTTATCGATATTGTCTGTATTTTTTGATGTTGCATAACCAACTGCAGTTCTATTCAATCTTTTGGAAATGATTCGTTCAATTCCATCAAAAGCACCTCCTGCAATGAAAAGAATATTTTGCGTGTTTACCTCAACAAATTTTTGGTCTGGATGTTTTCTACCACCTTTTGGTGGCACATTCACAACAGTTCCTTCTAGTAATTTCAATAAAGCTTGTTGTACCCCTTCACCAGAAACATCACGCGTTATAGATGGATTGTCGCTTTTTCGAGCAATTTTATCTATTTCGTCGATGAATACAATTCCGCGTTCGGCTTTAGCCACATCATAATCGGCAGCCTGAAGTAAACGAGTTAAGATACTTTCTACATCTTCTCCTACATATCCTGCCTCGGTTAATACCGTTGCATCTACAATTGCTAAAGGAACGTCTAGCATTCGAGCAATAGTTTTAGCTACTAATGTTTTTCCGGTACCCGTTTGCCCTACCATAATGATATTTGATTTTTCAATCTCTACATCTTCGTGGTGTTGTTGTTGCATTAATCGTTTGTAGTGGTTGTAAACCGCTACCGCCATTACTTTTTTAGTTTGGTCTTGTCCAATAACATATTCATCCAAAAAGGCCCGGATTTCTTTTGGCTTACGCAAAATTAAATCACTAGGGGTTTTTGAATTTGAATTGCTTTTTAATTCTTCCAGAATAATACCGTGCGCCTGCTCAATACATTTATCACAAATATGAGCATCAATTCCAGCTATCAATAAATTGGTTTCTGGTTTTTTTCTTCCGCAGAAGGAACA
>CAMCBB010000112.1 GCA_945872875.1 Flavobacterium psychrophilum | reverse complement strand
ACATTTAAAGATGTTGCTGGTTTAGAAGGTGCAAAAGAAGAAGTTCAAGAAATTGTTGAGTTCCTAAAAAATCCAGAAAAATATACCGTTCTTGGAGGTAAGATTCCTAAAGGTGCTTTATTGGTAGGGCCTCCTGGAACCGGAAAAACATTACTTGCCAAAGCAGTAGCAGGAGAAGCAAAAGTTCCTTTCTTTTCACTTTCAGGATCTGATTTTGTTGAAATGTTTGTTGGTGTAGGTGCTTCTAGAGTAAGAGATTTATTCAAACAAGCAAAAGAAAAATCACCTGCGATAATTTTCATTGATGAAATTGATGCTGTAGGTAGAGCTAGAGGAAAAAATAACTTTTCGGGCGGTAACGACGAAAGAGAAAACACACTAAATCAATTACTTACCGAAATGGATGGGTTTGGCACGAATACCCACGTAATTGTATTAGCAGCAACCAACAGAGCAGATGTTTTGGATAAAGCATTAATGCGTGCGGGTCGTTTTGACCGTCAAATTTATGTTGATTTACCAGACATTAGAGAGCGTAAAGAAATCTTTGAAGTGCATTTAGCACCTCTTAAAAAGGTGGAAGGTTTGGATACGGAATTTCTAGCCAAACAAACTCCAGGATTCTCAGGTGCAGATATTGCAAATGTTTGTAATGAAGCAGCTTTAATTGCAGCGAGACATAACAAAACTGCGGTAGACAAACAAGATTTTCTTGACGCTGTAGACCGAATTGTAGGTGGTTTAGAAAAGAAAAATAAAATTGTTACTCCTTCCGAAAAAAGAGCTATTGCAGTACACGAAGCAGGACATGCTACAGTAAGCTGGATGCTAGAACACGCAGCACCACTTATTAAAGTAACAATAGTGCCGAGAGGACAAAGCTTAGGTGCCGCTTGGTATTTACCTGAAGAACGACTAATTGTTCGTCCAGATCAAATGCTAGATGAAATGTGCGCTACAATGGGTGGTAGAGCTGCAGAAAAAGTAATATTTGATACAATTTCTACGGGAGCATTATCTGATTTAGAAAAGGTAACAAAACAAGCTCGTGCTATGGTTACCATTTATGGATTAAATGACAAATTAGGAAATGTAACCTATTACGATTCATCAGGTCAAAGTGAATATAATTTCAACAAGCCTTATTCAGAAGAAACTGCAATTACCATAGATAAAGAAATTTCTTTACTTATTGAAAGTCAATATAATAGAGCAATTTCAATTTTAAAAGAAAACAAAGAAAAATTACTTCAACTCGCGGATATTCTAATTGAAAAAGAGGTAATTTTTAAAGATGATTTAGAAGCTATATTTGGAAAAAGACCATATCAAATTTCAGAAGAAAACACACCTGAAGTAGCAGAATAAATAATTTTTTAATAAATATGTAAAAATCTTAATTCAAAAAATGTTTTTGAATTAAGATTTTTTTATCTTTGAAAGTTTTCAAGCAAGAAATAAAGAATTTATTTACTACTATGAGTCTTTTTAGAAAAATATTTGGCGGAGGCAACGACTCATCTCAAGAGGATGGCGTTAGCGAATACAATACCCCAGTGCCTTCTAACCTTCCTGTTGATGATTTATTCACTTTCAACTTTAAGAAAAATGGCGGAAAATTTATCTACTGTGAAAATCTTAATGAAGTTAAAGAACAATTCGAAAATATTTTAGAAGAAAACGATTGGTTTGAAAGTGAAGTTTTATGCAATGAAACAAAACTATTTTCACTTTTAGAAGAAAATAAATTAGAATACAAAAACATTACTGCGCCAAAATTCTTTTTTGCAAGTTGCGAAAATTTATTAGCAGATGAAGGATCGGTTCTTTTTTCATCTAATCAAATAAAGCATAAAAAACCAAACGAACTTCCGGACAACATTGTAATATTAGCAACAACTAGTCAAATTTTGGAAACAAAAAGCGACGGACTTCGAGCTATTAAAAAGAAATACGATAAAGATTACCCTACAAATATTACTGCAATTAAGTATTTTGAAAAAGTACAAGAAGAAGATTTCTTGACTTATGGTAGCTCTGCAAAAAATTTATATTTATTGTTACTCGAAGATTTGTAACATGAATGAAACCTTAAAGCGAGCAATATCTGGTGCGATTTACATTACGCTTCTAATCGCTTCTATCCTTTACTCTAACGAAAGTTTTTTTATTTTATTTGGATTATTCCTACTAATTGCCGTATATGAATTTTGCGCATTAGTTCAGATAAATAAAATCATTCCTATTATTTTTGCTTTTTTATTTTATGGATCAATAACACTAGTTTGTTTTTATAAAAAATTAGTTCAAGAAATTTTATATTCAATTACAAATAAATCGTATCAACTTTCTTTTGACTCAAATTTTTTATATCAAATATTACTAGCAATAACATTAATTATTTCTATAAAATGCATTCATTTCTTATTTAGTGATGGCATTCAAGAAATATCCAAATCAAATAAAATAATTTACCTTTTAGGTTATGTTATACTGCCTTTCTTTTTCATTACCAAAATATCATTTGGGATAAATGAATACAATCCGAAAATAATTATTGGACTGTTTATAATCATTTGGACTAATGACACCTTTGCCTACATTGTAGGAAAATCAATAGGAAAACATAAATTATTAGAACGAATTTCTCCTAAAAAAACTATTGAAGGATTTCTTGGCGGAATTTTATTTAGCATATTAGCAGGGGTTTTGATTTCTAAATTTTACATTAAACCAAGCCCTGCATTCAGTGAAAAGTCAATTCAGATATGGGTAACTATTGCAATTATTGCTTCCGTTATAGGTACTTTGGGCGACCTAATTGAATCTAAATTTAAGCGTGTTGCCGGAGTAAAAGACAGCGGAAAAATAATGCCCGGTCATGGGGGTATTTTAGATCGACTAGATAGTGTTATATTTGTAGCACCTTTTGTATTTTTGTTTTATCAAATTTTATATTATGTTTCATAAAGAGGGAGCCAAGATTATTCTTATTTCCACATTCATTTTTACCGTTTTATTATTAGGAACTCCATACCTTACAGATAATCCGTGGATTCTAAAACCAGTACAGCTTTTTTTATTAGCATTTTTGGTAATCATTTTACAGTTTTTTAGAAATCCGAATCGTGCTTTAGTTCCAAATGATCAGTATGTTTATGCACCTGTAGATGGGAAAGTAGTGGTTATTGAAGAAGTTTTCGAGCCAGAATATTTTAAAGATAAACGAATTCAGGTTTCTATTTTTATGTCACCTATTAATGTGCATGTTACCCGATATGCAATTGGAGGGAAAGTGAGATACAGCAAATACCATCCTGGGAAATATTTAGTGGCATGGCATCCAAAAGCGAGTACCGAAAACGAAAGAACCACAGTAGTAATTGAAAATAGAGTTTTTGGAGAAATCCTTTACCGTCAAATAGCTGGTGCATTAGCAAAAAGAATTGTAAACTATGCTGAAGAAGGCACATTCGTTCGTCAAGGTGAAGATGCCGGTTTTATTAAATTTGGCTCTAGAGTAGATTTATACTTTCCGTTGGGAACAAATATAAATGTTCGTTTGAATCAAAAAGCAGTTGGTAATAGAACCGTAATTGCAACCAAATAAATGTCAGATAAAGACTTAGAAACAAGATTTGAAGAAGCTGTTGAATTAGCCAATGACATGTCCCAAGAGTCACTACCTCAAGATGTGCAGTTGCGTCTTTATGCCTTGTACAAACAGTCTACACACGGCACTATTACCAATCGAATTTACCCAGTTTATGATTTAAGAAATGCATTTAAAATGAATGCTTGGATGCAAATAAGCCATCTTAGTGAAGACGAATGCAAAGAATTATATATTGAAGCAATATTATCAATAGCAAAGAAAAAATAGAAACATGAAAAAAATATCTCTCCTTTTATTTTGTGCTCTATTGATTATTTCAACAGGAGCTTGTAAAAGAAAAAAATATACAGAGGTGGTAGAAGTACCTTTACCATCAGTTGAAGAAAATTTAACTTTAGGATCACCAGATGATGTAAAAGCAGAATCGGGAGCGTTTGAACTTGTAGAAATGCCATTTACATATGATGCGTTGGCACCAAATTTAGATGCGCAAACTATGGAAATTCACTATTCAAGACAATATTTAACCTACACGAATAATTTAAATAAAGCTTTAAAAGAGTCTGAATCTGAAAATAGTCCAATTGAAGATCTATTAAAAAAATTAGATTTATCAAATTCCAATTTAAAAAATAATTTAGGCGGATATTATAATCACAGCTTGTATTTTGAAACACTAACTCCAAAAGGTGGTGGTGCTCCAGCAGATACACTTGCAAGTGCCATAAACAGAGATTTTGGTTCATTTGATGAATTCAAAACTCAGTTTAAAGATGCTGCCAATAAACAATTTGGATCAGGATGGGCATGGCTTGTTGTAGATTCATCTGGTAAACTTCAAATTACAAATTCTCAAAATCAAGACAATCCGTTAATGCCAAGATCTGAAATTTCAGGCACACCAATACTTGGAATTGATTTATGGGAGCATGCTTATTATTTGAATTATCAAAATAATAGAAAAAAATATATCGAAAATTTCTTCAAATTAATTAATTGGAAAAAAGTAGAAGAGAACTTTGAAAATGCCCTTTCCAAATAAAAACACTAATACCAAAACAATTCAACACCATGCATTTCATTACTAATAAACGAGTTTTATTTTTACAAATTTTCATTACACTTACAACAGCAGTTTCATCTGGACAAGAAAAAAATCTTAAAAATATTCAGAAACTAACTTTTGGAGGTGATAATGCTGAGGCCTATTTTAGTCCGAATGGCAACATGCTAACCATGCAAATAAACAATCCTAAAATGGGAATGTCATGCGACCAAATCTATATGTTGGATTTGCAAAACACACCCTACTCTACTGATAAACTAAAACAAATATCATCAGGAAAAGGAAGAACTACTTGTTCCTATTTTATGCCTGATGGAAAGCATATTATTTATGCTTCAACTTTTGCAGCAAA
>CAMCBB010000111.1 GCA_945872875.1 Flavobacterium psychrophilum | reverse complement strand
CCATCGTTTGCATGTTGTGCAAACGGTCGGCAATTTTTATCAAAATTACACGAACATCATCATTCAAGGTTAATAGCATTTTACGGAAATTTTCCGCCTGCATCGAAATGTTCATTTCTTTTTTAACTTGAGAAATTTTGGTTAATCCTTCTACCAGTTGGGCAATTTTAGGATTAAACATTTTTTCAATTTCCTCAAGGGTAATGGGAGTATCTTCAACCACATCATGAAGTAAAGCTGCTGCAATAGCAGTTGGACCTAAACCAATTTCGGAAGCAACAATTTTAGCAACGCCAATTGGATGAAAAACATAGGCTTCCCCAGATTTTCTTCTTTGGTCTTTGTGTGCGTCAACTGCAACATTAAACGCCTTACGAATTAACTTCTTGTCATCGGGGGTAAGTGTTTGATAACTAATGCGTAAAAGCTGCTTGTATTCTCTAGTTAAGGCTTTGTTTTCTTCTTCTAAATTTATCTCGGTCATGGTAGATTCTTGAATTAGCTAAAATTATAAATTATTATTTAATTCAGCCTACTAAAATCAATTTTTCTACAATAAAAAAAATCCGTTTTGAGTAAACAAAACGGATTCTATAGCATTCTAAATTTTGATTATTATAAATGAATTACTTCGCCATAAGCATCTGCAACCGCTTCCATAACTGCTTCACTCATGGTAGGGTGAGGGTGAATTGCTTTTAGGATTTCGTGTCCTGTAGTTTCAAGTTTTCTAGCAACTACTGCTTCTGCAATCATATCGGTTACACCAGCACCAATCATGTGACAACCTAACCATTCGCCATATTTTGCATCAAAGATTACTTTTACAAATCCGTCAGAAGCACCTGATGCTTTAGCCTTACCAGAAGCAGAGAAAGGAAATTTACCAATTTTTAATTCGTAACCTTTTTCTTTTGCTTGTTTTTCGGTTAAACCAACTGAAGCAATTTCTGGAGTTGCATAGGTACATCCTGGTACATTTCCGTAATCAATTGGTTCTACATGCATTCCTGCAATTTTTTCAACACAATTAATTCCTTCTGCAGAGGCAACATGAGCCAATGCTTGTCCTGGAGTAACATCGCCAATAGCATAATAACCAGGAACATTAGTTTGGTTATAAGCGTTAACTACAATTTTGTCTTTATCAGTTGCAATTCCAACCTCTTCAAGACCTATATTTTCAATATTTGTTTTAATTCCAACTGCCGATAACAATACATCTGCCTCAATTACTTCTTCTCCTTTAGCCGTTTTAACAAATGCTTTTACGCCATTGCCTTTTGTTTCAATTCGTTCTACAGAAGCATTCGTCATGATGTTAATTCCAGCTTTTTTCATAGAACGCTCCATTTGTTTAGAGATATCTTCGTCTTCAACCGGAACAATATTTGGCATAAATTCTACAATCGTAACTTCTGTACCCATTGAGTTATAGAAATGAGCAAACTCAACTCCGATTGCACCCGAACCAACTACAATTAATTTTTTAGGCTGCTTTGGTAATGTCATTGCTTGGCGGTAACCAATTACTTTTACACCATCTTGAGGAAGATTTGGTAATTCTCTAGAGCGAGCACCAGTTGCGATGATGATGTGGTCTGCACTATATTCCGTTACTTTTCCATCTGTTGCAGTTACATCAACTTTTTTCCCAGTTTTAATTTTACCAAAACCATCAATCACATCAATTTTATTTTTCTTCATTAGGAATTGAACTCCTTTGCTCATTCCATCAGCCACATCTCTTGATCTTTTTACAACAGCAGAAAAATCTTTATCAAATTCTTTAATAGTTAAACCATAATCCGATGCATGTTTTAGGTAATCAAAAACTTGAGCCGATTTTAAAAGTGCTTTTGTTGGAATACATCCCCAGTTAAGGCAAATTCCACCTAAGCTTTCTTTTTCAATAACCGCTACTTTAAAACCCAATTGTGAAGCTCGGATTGCTGTTACATATCCTCCAGGTCCGCTTCCTAAAACAATAATATCGTATTTCATGTTGTTATTTTTTAATTAAAAAATGCAATCGCTATTGCTCTTGTCATTTTTATTTCAATAATTGATTGTGAGTGCAAATTTAGAAAAAAAACTTAATTATTTAAGCCATAATGAAGGACTTAAGAAATTTAATTTTATAGATTTAAATTGAGGTTGAAAATTGGGAATCATACAGTTTTTTATAATATCCATTTTCTTTACTAATTAATTCACTGTGTGAACCCGATTCTACTATTTCTCCTTTATCCATAACGATAATGGTATCTGCTTTTAATATAGTTGCTAAACGGTGGGCAATTACTATTGAAGTTCTTCCTTGTGTAATGGTTTCGGTTGCCTTTTGAATCAATTCCTCCGAATAGGTGTCAATAGACGAAGTGGCTTCATCTAAAATTAAGATACTCGGATTACTCACATAGGCTCTTAGAAAGGCAATCAATTGGCGTTGTCCAGAAGAAAGCATCACACCGCGCTCTTTTACATTGTAGTCGTATCCTTCGGGCAAACTCATAATGAATTCGTGGACGCCTATTTTTTTTGCTGCAGTAATAACTTCTTCTTTTTTTATAGCAGAATTGTTTAAAGTAATATTATTTAAAATTGTATCAGCAAATAAAAATACATCTTGTAAAACCACCCCAATTTGACTTCGCAAACTTTCCAAGGTAAAGGAATTGATGTTTTTGTTATCTATATAAATGGCACCTGAATTAATTTCGTAAAATCGATTCAATAAATTGATGATAGTAGATTTACCTGCTCCAGTAGCTCCGACTATAGCAATAGTTTTTCCTTCTTTTACCTCAAATGAAATGCCTTTTAGTACTTCTTCATCTGGAATATAACTGAATCGAACTTTGTCAAAAATGATGTTTCCTTTAAAATGCTCGGCAACTTCTGTTCCGTTTACTTGCTTTTCATCGGTTGTGTCAATTATATCAAATACTCTATTTGCAGAAATCATTCCCATTTGCATTTCATTGAATTTATCTGCAATTTGCCTTAGCGGATTAAAAAGCATTCCAATAAACATGGTGTAAGCGGTCATTTGACCAATTGTAGTAAATGGATTCCCGTTTAATATTTGAAATCCTCCATAAAGCACAATAACTCCAAGTGTTATTGACGAAATGATATCGGCAATGGGAAAGAAAATAGAGTTATATAAAATGGTTTTTATCCAAGCTACATTGTGTTTTTGATTGATTTCTTTAAACTTCTCGTACTCGATTTTTTCTCTATTAAAAAGTTGTACAATCTTCATTCCGGTTACACGCTCTTGAACAAATGTATTTAAATTCGCTACTTGCGTTCGAACTTCTTCGAAAGCAACCTGCATTTTTCTTTGAAAAATACGAGTGATATAAACTAATATTGGCATGGCTAAAATTACGATAACCGTTAAGTGCCAATTCATATAAAACATAACCAACAAACAAACAATCATCTTCATTAAATCACTAATAATCATAAACAACCCCTGACTAAATATTCGGGCAATTTGTTCAATATCGGATACCGATCTTGTAACTAATTGACCTACAGGAGCGGTGTCAAAATATTTCATTCTAAAAGTCAGTAAATGTTGAAATAATTTAGTTCGAATGTCTTTAACAATATCTTGCCCAAGCCAGTTAGCCCAATACACAAAGTAATATTGTGATAATCCTTCCAGTAGCAAAACCAATCCCATAATTATTGAATACAATAATAAACCAGTTTTATTCCCCGGGTTAATAAAAGTATCTACAGTAATTTGAAGAAATAATGGTCGAAGTGCAGCAAAAAGCGACAATAAAATGGCAAACAAAATTACCCCACGAAACCTGAATTGATAGGGCTTGGTGTATTTTAAAATGCGTTTGAATAATTTTATATCGAATGCTTTTGCTTTCATTTATTTTTTTTGGTCTAGTCGCTAGAATTTTATAATCTTTATAGATATGGATATTCCACTTTAGTAAGGTATAACCCATGCGCAGGAACTGAAAATCCCGCTTTGTTTCTGTCCTTGCTTTCAATTATTTGTTTAAACTCTTGCAAAGATACTTTTTCTAAACCTATATTCACCATGGTTCCAACTATTGCACGAACCATATTTCTTAAAAATCGATCAGCTGCAATTGTAAAAATTAATTTGTTGCCGTTTTGCTGCCAATGGGCTTCCATTATTTTACAATTAAAGGTATTTACATCGGTGTGCACTTTAGAAAAGCACTCAAAATCGGAATGATTAAAAAGTTCTTTGCATGCGGCATTCATCAGCTCAACATTTAATTCATTGTGATAATGCCAAGAAGTATCAGTACTAAACACCTCTTTTGTATTATGAATGTGGTATTCGTAAGTGCGTTTGGTTGCGTCAAATCGAGCATGATTATCGTCTGCAACTAAATGGATATTTAGGATTGCAATATCTTCAGCTAAAAACGAATTGAGTTTGTGGATGAAATGTGATACATCAATTTCAAAATCCAAATCAAAGTGGGCAAACATTTGTTTGGCGTGAACTCCGGTGTCGGTTCTACCTGCTCCAACCAAATCGATTTCTGTTTTGTAAAGTGTTGAAAGTGCCTTGTTTAAAGTTTCTTGAACAGAGCTTGCATTGGGCTGGTATTGCCAGCCGTGGTAATTAGTTCCTTTGTATGCAAATTCTAAAAAATATCTCATTTTGGTTCACAGATTCAAAGTTGCAAAGGTACAAAGGTTTTTTATTGGATGTTTAAAGTAGTAATAAATAATTAACTTTGCTGCTAAGCGAAAAAATGGACTAGATTGCTTTGTTTTTCGCAATGAAAATATGATAAAAATTCTATTACTTTCTGATACCCACAGTCATATTGATGATACCATAGTAAAATATGTGAATCAAGCCGATGAAGTTTGGCATGCTGGCGATATTGGGAGTTTGGTTGTTACTGATACTATAAAAAGTTTAAAACCTTTGCGAGCGGTATTTGGAAACATCGATGATGATAAAGCCCGAATGGAATTTCCGTTAAATAATCGTTTTATGTGTGAAGGCGTTGATGTGTGGATTACACATATTGGCGGTTACCCCGGCAAATACAACCAAGCCATTCGAGAAGAGCTTAGAGCCAATCCGCCTAAAATATTTATTTGTGGACACTCACACATATTGAAAGT
>CAMCBB010000110.1 GCA_945872875.1 Flavobacterium psychrophilum | reverse complement strand
TTGCAAGTGGTTCAACTACCAGAGTACCGTTATATGAAAAATTCTCAAGTTCAACTTGTCCCCCATGTGCTAGCTTTAATGGGACTTATTTCAGCCCATTTTTAGCAAATCATCCAAACGAATTTTCTTTAATTAGTTATCAAGTGAATTGGCCTGGAACAGGAGATCCATATTATACTGCAGAAACAGGGACACGAGTTACTTATTATGGAGTAACTGGAGCGCCAACTTTATATGTGGATGCTAAAGACGGAACAAATTTCAACGCTGCAGCTTTAGAATCAGATTTAACTAATGCTGTTGCAAATCCAGCTTATTTTGCAATTAATGCTTCTAAATCATTAATAGGAAATGTCATGTCGGTTCAAGTAACTACAACGCCTTATTTAACTGGAAACTTTAATTTATATGTTGCAGTAGTAGAAAAATTAACTACTGGAAATATCGCATCTAATGGTGAAACAGAATTTCATAATGTTTTTATGAAAATGATGTCAAGTGCTAGTGGAGATTCAGTAAGTTTTACTCATGATGTTCAAACAGTAAATAATTTCCAAACTACTTTAACAGGATTATTTATTGAAGATATGTCAGATTTAGAAGTTATTGTATTTATTCAAAATCCAGCTACAAAAGCTATAATGCAATCAAAAGTTGCCACAGTAGCATTGTCTAATAACTCATTTACTTCAGATTCTAAGTTTAAAGTATATCCAAATCCTTCAAACGGAATAGTGAAAATAAAAACTGAAACTCCAGCAGATGTTGTTGTTATGGATATTACCGGAAAAACAGTTTACACAATGAATCAGGTAACTAGTGATAGCCAATTAAACTTATCTTCTTTACAAAAAGGTATTTACATGGCTAAAATTATGAGTGAAGGAACTGAAGAAACGCAAAAAATAATTTTAAAATAATTCTTTAAATTCTGGAAGTTGACTTGTCAACTTCCAGAAAAATAATATTAAATATGAAAAAATTAGTACAATTATTACTACTTTTAATTAGTGCAATTGGTTTTTCACAAATTTCACTATCAAGACACAATTTAACTCCGCTAACCGACGGTCAAGTAGTAGCATTTAATACTATAGCATTCCCTGCAGCTGAATTAGATTTTTATGTAAAAAATAACTCAACAACTACATCTACTAATATTAAGATAACTTGTACTGCATTAGTAAACAACGATGGAACTGGCTTTGAATTATGTTTTGGGCCTGATTGTCTTTCTAGTGTAGAGGTTGGATCAACTTATCCTGTTAATCAACCTTATGTTACTTTAGCTCCAGGTCAATCTAGTGGTAACGAAGGACATTTCTTAAACACAACCATTGGTTCAGGGACTTATCCAAAAGATTATTCATTTAGATTTTATCAAGCAGGGAATCCAACAGGAAACACTATAGATATTACTTATAGATTTGATCCAAATTTATCTTCACATGAAATCAATCAATTAGAAACTTCAGGAGTTATTTTAAAATCATCAGTTGTAGATTCTGTATTGGAATTAGATGTTTTAAAGGCAACTAATATGGAAATTTTTGATTTAAATGGTAAACTAGTTCATGCAAATAAATTAGAATATGGAATCCAAACGATTGACATTTCTAGTTTTGCTTCAGGTGTATATTTGATAAATTTTGTAAATGAAAAAGCGGTAAATTCCTCAATGAAATTTATTAAAAAATAAATAAAATAACAATTCTAAAAAGTTCGCTTCTAGCGGACTTTTTTGTTTTAGAATAAATCCAATTGTATTCTAAAAAATAAGTATTTTTATACTTTAATTAGATTATGTCATTATTAAACATTAAAATCCTTCATTTAGACAGTAATCATCCTTTGTTGTGGCAACAATTGGAAGAAGCTGGTTTTAACAACGAACAAGATTTTACTTCTACAAAAGAAGAAGTAGAAGCTAAAATTCAAAATTATCACGGTATTGTAATTCGTAGTCGATTTAAAATTGACCGCGCTTTTATAGATAAAGCTAAAAATTTGCAATTCATTGCTCGAGTAGGTGCAGGATTAGAAAGTATCGATTGTGAATATGCAACGTCAAAAGGAATACATTTAATTGCTGCTCCCGAAGGAAATAAAAATGCCGTTGGAGAACATGCACTCGGCATGTTACTTTCTTTAATGAACAAACTCAATCGCGCCGACAGATTAGTTCGAGAAGGAAAATGGATTCGAGAAGGCAATCGTGGGTTCGAGCTTGAACACAAAACAATAGGTATAATTGGCTATGGAAACATGGGGAAATCATTTGCCAAAAAACTGCAAGGATTTGATGTGGAAGTTTTGTTTTATGATATTCAAGAAAATGTTGGAGATCAAAATGCTTCCCAAGTTAGTTTGAAAGAAATTCAAGAAAAGGCCGATGTTTTAAGTTTACATATCCCGTGGACCCCTGAAACGGATAAGATGGTAAATGCTGAATTTATTAATTCTTTCACTAAACCTATTTGGTTTATAAATACTTCAAGAGGTAAAAATGTAGTTACGGCCGATTTAGTAGATGCATTAAAAACTGGAAAAATATTAGGAGCCGCATTGGATGTGTTAGAATATGAAAAACTGTCTTTTGAAAATTTATTTATAGATACCGAAAAACCAGTAGCTTTCAACTATTTATTAGAAGCAGAAAATGTATTACTTACTCCTCATATTGCAGGCTGGACTCATGAAAGCCACGAAAAGTTAGCACAGACCATTGTAGATAAAATAAAAGCTATTTATTTCAAATAATTTTTCTATATTAGTGATCTAAATCAAATTAAAAATAAAATTATGGACGCACAAAAAGTTGACATGTATATGATGATGAATTCAAAATACTTTGAAAGTTATCATTTAAACGCTGTAAGAGAAAAATTATTAAGTTTAGATGATTCTAACTCAGGAATCGTTCACAGTCTTCAATTTAAAGAGCCAACAACTGCTTTAATTATATCAATTTTCGGTGGAGCATACGGAATTGACCGTTTCTATATTGGTGATACAGGTATGGGAGTTGGAAAATTATTAACTTGTGGTGGATTAGGAATTTGGGCAATCATTGATTGGTTCATGATTCAAGGTGCTACTCGTGAAAAAAACATGCAAATCTTTCAAAACGCATTATATTAATAAATGTCTAAAAACAAGTTATATCTTTTTATTCTTATAGCTTGTTTTACAGGGCTTAGTTATCTGTTTTACAAAACTATTTATTCCCATCAAGCGACTTCAATAAGTACTTGTATGGTAAAAAATATAACAGGTTCTCCTTGCCCTTCCTGTGGAACAACTAGAGCCATCCAATTGCTTTTAAATAATGATTGGATGGCTTCTTTGCAAATGAATCCTTTTGGCATACTAGTTGCATTAATGATGTTCGGTTTTCCTATTTGGATTGTATTTGATCTACTTTTTAAGAAAGAATCTTTTTATAAATACTACCAAAAAGCTGAATGCATAATTAGATCTAAATGGGTTGCAATACTATTAATTATTCTAGTTATTGTTAACTGGATATGGAATATTAAAAAAGAACTATGATACAAAACTCTAACTTTGTTTACCAGCCAACCGATCATGAATCGGAAAAAGCTTCCAATAGTTATTTAATGTCTTTAGTGGCTTTAGTAGCTGGGTTGCCGTTGCCAATTATTAATTTAATTGCTACTTTTTTCTTTTTCATTGCCAATAGAAAAAGCACCTACTTTGTTCGTTGGCATTGTACGCAAGCGTTATTGTCTCAAGCTGCTTTATTAGTGATGAATAGTTTTGGTTTTTGGTGGACCGTGTCAATTGTATTTGGTGATGAGCAGGTGAGCAATCGTTATTTCGCCTATATAATTTCAGCTTTTTGTTTTAATGTGTTTGAATTTATTTCAACTATTTATTGCGCTGTTGAATCCCGAAAAGGGAAATTTGTTAAACAATTCTTTTTTGGAAATATTACTAACTTAATTTGTCGTGCAGATGATAAATAAAACAATTTTTCAGGGACTATTAATAATAGCTTTATTTTTTGGATTATGGTTTGCGTTATCCAAAGTTGATTTTGTGGGATTGATGCAAATTGAGAAGAATACTACTTCTGCCGAAAATAAAATTGGCGATTTAATTTGGGATAATATCCAAGAAACTGAAGATATAATTACAACCGATTCTATTGTAAAAACTTTAGATAGTTTGATAGTGCCTATTTGTAAAGCAAATAAAATTGAAAGAGATTCATTAAAAATTCATATTGTAAAAAATGATGAAGTGAATGCTTTTGCTTTGCCAAACAAGCATTTGGTAGTTTATACTGGTTTGTTACTAGATTGCAAAAAACAAGAAGCAGTACAAGGAGTTATTGGACATGAAATAGCACATATTGAAAACAATCATGTAATGAAGAAGTTGTCAAAAGAAGTTGGCCTTACTGTTTTACTAACTGCTGCTTCAGGCGGAAAAGGAGGAGAAATAATAAAGGAAATTTTCAAAACACTATCTTCTTCTGCTTATGACAGGACTTTAGAAAAAGAAGCTGATATGGAAAGTGTAAATTATTTGCTTAAAGCAAATATTAATCCGGAGCCGATGGCCGATTTTATGTTTCAATTGGCGCAACAAGAAGCATTACCAAATGCTTTTTCTTGGATTTCAACTCATCCCGAGTCGGAAGAAAGAGCTAAATATATTTTAGATTATTTGAAAGGCAAGAAATACCAAAAGAAACAATCAATTTCAGAAACTAATTGGGTTTTATTTCAAGAAAAGATAAAGAATAATTAGTAGTTTAGTTTACAATTTTTCGCCAAGTTTTCTTTCTAATTCGGCTTGAAATTCTTCCATTACTGGTTTCATGGTGCTTTCTGGTATATCGGCAATTCGAATATACATTAAACCATCAATGGCATTGTTAAATAGTGGATCTACATTAAACGCCACCAAACGAGCGTTTTGCTTGATGTATTTTTTTATCAATACCGGAAGACGCAAATTACCCGGCTCTAGTTCGTCAATTATTTTGTCAAACTTATTTAAATCGGCTTCTGTTTCGTCAAAAATAAAGTCCTTGTCGGCATCCTTAAGTTTTACCTTAAATTCTTTTTTTGGATGGACATATTGGGCAATATATGGATCATAATAATTCGACTTCATAAATTCAATCATCAACGATTTTGAAAAATCAGAAAATTGATTG
>CAMCBB010000109.1 GCA_945872875.1 Flavobacterium psychrophilum | reverse complement strand
TGTTTGGAGGTGTAAAATAAGTTATGCCAGAAGGAATATTTTTAGCATAATTAGTTATATTGCTTTTAGTTGTATTATCTACAATGGCAAACCATTCCATCCCTGTCCCTCTTGGGTTTGCTTGAATAAAGTATGGACTAGGAAGTGTTGCGCCCGTCCATTTTACGGTAATTAGGTTTGTATCTAATACAACTTGTGCATTGATCGTTTGAACGGCTAAAAATACTGAAATAATTAGGAGTGTAATTTTTTTCATAATTATTTTGTTTAATTTATTTAATTGTAAATATATTAAAAATAAAATAAAAATTGTCTATGTCCTTGATTTTCTAATAATTGAGTAAGTAATCATCGCGTTAAAATTGTAACTTTCTCCAATAGGGGGAGCTAAACAAAACCCGATACGAAAGTGTCGGGTTATTTGTTTGAAGACGAAAAACGTACTATTAGAAATAAAAGATTAATCAATATTCATCGCGACAAAAGAGCCCTCAGTTATTAACAAAGTTCCCCCGGTTATTGGGTCAACATTTTTTAAAGTTCCAGAAAAAGTTCCAGTTAATTTTCTGCTAATGACATCATATGTTTGTGATGTATATGGAGTAACAGAAGTTATTATAAAATTCATACTTCCTCCATATGAAGAATAAGATTCTCCAAAAAATGTAGCAACACAATATTTACCTGAAGATTGTGAAAAAGTATAATTTCCAGGTGAATTATTTTGAAGAAAGTTAGTAGGACTAATCATTAAATCGTTATTCTTTAAGATTAATGAGTTAGTAAAATCTATAGAGGCACCTTGACTAAAATTTTCTTCTTCATTACCTGACCATTCGTATAAAACTCCATTTATTTTACATCTCCACATAAAATTACCTGACGAATTTGATGAATTATCATCTGAACTTGAACAAGAGATTAGTAATAATCCAATTGTTAATCCTAAAATTATTTTTTTCATTTTTAATTTTTTTCAAAAATACACAAAATATATCAAACACAAAATATTGATTTTCTGATAATTGAATAAGCAATCATCGCATCAAATTTGTAACTTTTTCCTTTTAAAGAGCAATTTTGTTTACTATTTGTAACAAATATTATCTGAATTAAACTAATCAAATAAAAAAGATGAACAACTTTTACAAACAGCCAAAAATTTTAGTTTGGATTGAGTCTATCTTAATGTTGTTAATTGGGATAGCATTAGCCCTATTGCTTATTGAGAGAGGGTATTCGCAACCGCTTTTCTACTTGGCATTCCTTTTATATGTTCCAATTAGTCAATTTTTATTTACTCCAATTTACAAGTTAACCGGTGGATACACTTATTATTCGCCTATGCTGCTTGGTTATATGGCCAACGACAAACAAATAGATTTACATAGCGGAACGAGCTTTGATCATTTATTTGTATTGCGAAAATATAAATCAGGAACCCCTTTGCGAAATAGGATATTAATGTATCATCTAGAAGGGTTGTTAAATATAATTCAGTTAATTGAAGACAAACACCTACCTGAAACGGTGAATATTATTGGAACTTCTTATTTTTTTAATGATAGAACATTACATAATTTGGGTTTTCAAATAGAAAAACCTTCTAGTTCCTATAGAATAAACCTTTTACTAAATTTCATAGATTTATTTTGGATGTATTCACTATCAAAAGGAAAAATTGCAATTCCTTCGGTTTGGGATGTGAAAAAAGCGAGTATACTTGGAGCCGACCTAATTACACAGAAGTCAAAACTTATAGGTCTTTATGAAAGATTAAAAGTAAAACAAGCAGAATTGTAGAGGCTTTTTTTATGAATATTATACATGGGCGAGAAGTTTATCTCTATGGAACGAAGTGAAATCAATAGATTAAAGAAAAAAAATGCATTTAAATCAATCTCCTCGCCAAAATCCCTAGTAATAATTTTATGTTAGTTCATAACCATAAATTAATACAACTGTTTAATAACGAAATAGATACAATTAATTATTTTGATTTTTTTAAATATAAAAAAGTTAAATCAATTACAAAAGTTTATTACATTTGATTAGTTTAAATATAAATTCATATCAAATGAAACATCTAACATGGATTACATTAGCTATTACTTTAAATACTTTTAGTCAAGCTCCCGGAAATGGAGTTACTGATATTGATGGAAATAATTATAACAGTGTTATTATTGGAACTCAAGAATGGATGAAAGAAAATTTGAATGTTTCAAAATATTCCGATGGTACCCCAATTCCTCAAGTAACTGATCCTATAGCTTGGTCAAATTTAACTACTGGTGCCTGGTGTTATTATAATAATGATACCTCGCTTGGAACCACTTACGGAAAAATGTATAATTGGTATGCTGTTGCAGGCATATGGCAGGCAGAGTCAAGTCCTCCAACACCTACAGAAATTGCAAGTAGAAAGTCATTAGCCCCGTCAGATTGGAATGTATCTAGCGTTAATGATTGGTTGTTATTAATAAATTATTTAGGAGGCAATAGTTTAGCTGGAGGCAAAATGAAAGAAGCAGGTTTAAATCATTGGTCTGCCCCCAACACAGACGCTACTAACAGCAGTGGGTTTACAGGTCTTCCCGGTGGTTATCGAGGTGTTAGTACTACTAATTTAGGGCAGAACCTTACAGGTACTGGACATTGGTGGTGTTCAAATTATTTAGCGCCATTTGCAGCTAATTTTTTCCAACTATTTTGGACTAATGGTGCTGTAGTTAGCTCTACTTTTGATACTAGAACTGGTCTTTCTGTAAGGTGGGTGAAAAATTCAATAATGGGAAATGAAACATTTATTAACCCGTTATTTAATATCTACCCAAATCCCGCTAGAGATAAATTAACAATTGAATTTAAAAACAATTCAAACACAGTTGAATGTAATTATAAAATTATAAATGCATTAGGTCAAGAAGTTCAATATGGTGTTTTAAATTCTCAACTAAATATCATCCAACTAAACAAAATTAAAGGGCAAGGTGTTTATTTTGTGAAAATTTATGACCAAGAAAACAGCTTGATTGAAACTAAGAAAATTATTATTGAATAAACAAAGGGCTAACCTCTTATCAAATTTATAGTTTTAACCTATAAAAAGATAAATATTGTTTACTTATTGTAACATATCATAGTAAATGAAAACTAATGGTTATTTTTAAATTGTAAATCATGAAAACACCTTTTAACAAATTCATTTACATTGGCTTTCTATTATTAGGCGCCTTCCAATCGTTATTTACAAAAGATTATATGCAAGCGGCTTCCTCATTTGGAATTGGTTTGGCCTTTGATCCTTTTAACACCGATCAAAAATGGAATGACCGCCCAACATGGCAAAAAGCAGTTTTGATTATTCATCTTGCCCTAGTAGCTGGACTATTTGGATACGCAATTGGCTTGAATGATAAGTAATAGTTGCTAATTACTTTACCATGAATGAAAAGAAAAACAACTCAGGAAACGGAATTGGCATTGGGGCTGCACTTGGTGTTGTAATGGGTGTTATTTATGGAAATAAAACAGGAAATCACTCGCTGGGAATTGCCACAGGATTGGCCGTTGGCTTTGCTTTTGGATCAATTTTTGACTTAATAAAAAAATGAAAAAGTTTCTAATTAAATACCGAACTGAACTAATCGTTGGGGTATTGGTTTACTTATTTTATCTCTTTAGGGATTTATTTATTACAAATCATTGAAAAAATGTAACTTGCGCTAAATTATTTACCAAATCAATAAAACATGAAGAAAATTTTACTTTTTATATTTTTCATTAGTTTGCAGATGGCCTTCGCTCAGCCGCAAATAAACACTCCGTCAAATTATACCTTATGTGATTCTAATAATGATGGAATAGAAAGTTTTAATTTGTTTAGTAAAAACGCAGAAATACTTGGAAACTTATCGCCAAACATGTATTCTGTAAGCTATCATTTAAGTCAAACTGATGCGATTGCAAATAGTAATGCTTTGTCTAGTCCTTATTTATGCTCTGTTTCTGGACAAATATTATTTGTAAGAGTTACCGAATTTAATAACCCAAGCAACTTCTCAACAACAACTTTAGGACTAATAACTAATCCAACGCCCGTTGCAAATACCATGCAAGCAACATTTTGTTACAACCAACAATGTTGGGATTTAACTCAATTTATTCCAGCTATTACCAATTCAAGTCCAAATAGTGGTTTAGGGGTTACATTTTTTTATACACAAGCAAATGCGCAATCAAACACCAATCCAATTCCAAATCCTAGCTGCGTATACAGCATGACTACTACGCCTACTATTAATTATTATTATAATGTAACCAATACTATTACCGGTTGTTCATCAGTAGGGACTATTAATGCACAAGTAATTTCTAATTGCTCAACTATTAATTGTATACCTCCAACATCTGTAACAGCAGTAAATATATCACAAACCAGTGCTACAATTAGTTGGACCAACACAGTTCCAACAGCATCAAATAGTTATGAAATTGCGATTGTGCCTCCTGGTTCTCCAATACCAACACAAGGAATTGTTGCAACTGTAAATCCTTATGTAATTACAGGATTAAATTGTACTACAGACTATCTAGTATATGTAAGAACTATTTGTTATAACAGTGCTACAGGCCCTCAAAATAGTGCTTGGTCAACTCCTTTTACTTTTGCAACCTTAGCTTGTGCTCCACAATTTGGACAACCACAAGGGTTTTCAAGTTGCACCGATACCAATCAGGCTTGTTTTAATTTAACCGATAATAACGATGATATTATTGGAACCATGAATCCTAATGATTACACCATCACCTATCATGCTTCTCCAAGTGAAGCGCAAGCCAATGTAAACCCATTAACATCTCCTTATTGTGTTGGTATAGGAAATACTGCAATTTATGGAAGAGTTTCTTATAACAATGTTCCAGGGCAATATTTTACAACCGTATTTTATATTAATGTTTATGCTTATAATTACAGTCAAACTCTAATTCAACAAATGGAACAATGTGATGACGACAGTAATGGATCGATAGTGTTTAATTTAACTTCGGTTCAATCACAAATAAATAATCAAGGAACACTTCAATATTTTGCTAATCAACAAGATGCAGAATCGTTAACCAATCCTATTGCTAACCCAACGGCATACACTGTAGCAGTTCAATCTGCACTAATTCCGATTTTTGTGA
>CAMCBB010000108.1 GCA_945872875.1 Flavobacterium psychrophilum | reverse complement strand
AATAATTCAGCTCCAACTATTTGTGAGAAATCACTATTTTGATACGACATTACTACTCCTTCAAAATCTTCAAAATTTGGAATAGTTGATAACGAATACGGTTTTGCAAACGCATCTAATATTACTGTATTCTTCTTAGCAATATCTTGAATCCAAGCCAATTCTGTTTCAGAAAAATCGTGCTTTTTCCAAGCTCTATCCGATTTATGATATCCTATAATAACGGTATTAAATTCTTTTAGTTTTACTTCTAAAGAATCTAGATTGGTATCAGAAACTTCAGTTATTTCAGTATATTTTTTTAAGGTAGTAACAAAAGCCGAATTGGTATCATCACCCAATTTTACATAGGCGATCTTTTGATCTAAATTTTTAATAGGCAGTATATTGTTCTTATTTTTTAATACTGTTGTAGCATGTTCATACAACTGATATTGTAGCGCGTCTTTATAAGTTGTATTTAAATCGTTTATTATGTTTTTTGTATCAATTGGTTTGAATTTATTTAAACCAGCTTTAAATTTGTAATGTAATATTTTCTTTACTGATTTAGCAATTCTGTCATCAGTGATTAACCCATTTTGGTAGGCTTCCGTAATTTTTTGAACCGCAAATGGAACATTTTCAGCAAAAAGCAAAATATCATTTCCGGCTAAAAAAGCTTCCAAATCAATATCTCCTGGTTTCATAAATTTACTTGCTGCTTTCATATTCAAAGCATCAGTAAATATCAAACCCTCAAAACCTAAATCATTTTGCAACAAATCAGTAACTACTTTATAAGAAACTGAAGTAGGATAATTTTCTCTAGGCTCTAAACTTGGAACATTTAAATGAGCTACCATTACTGAAACTAATCCTTCATCAAACATTCGTTTGTAAGGATACAATTCGACTTTATCAATTCTTTCCTTTGAAAAAGAAACTAATGGCAATGCATAATGTGAATCTAGAGCAGTATCGCCATGTCCAGGAAAATGTTTACCAGTACAAAATATACCTTGACTTTGGGTGCCTTTCATTAAAGCTATGGCGTGTTCGGTAACATTGACCTTATCTTCTCCAAATGAACGGTTACCTATGATCGGATTTTTTGGGTTGGTATTAATGTCTAAAACTGGTGCAAAATTAAAATGAGCTCCAATTCTTTTAGTTTCTTGAGCCATATTTCGGCCCACTTCTTCAATTAGTTTTAAATCTTTAATAGCTCCTAATGTGGTATTCCAAGGATATTTGTAGGTTGAATCCAATCGCATACTTAATCCCCACTCTGCATCAATACCTATAAATAAAGGGATTTTTGATTTTGACTGAAAACGATTGGTTAAATTCGCCTGACGACCTGGACCACCTTGAAAAAAGATCAATCCACCAATTTTATTTTCTAGAATTAATTTATCGATAGAATTTATATGAACTGAATCTTTATTGGAATAAGCTGCGACCATAAAAAGTTGGCCTATTTTTTCTTCAAAAGTCATTTGGTTATAGATACTATCAACCCATTTAGTTTCAGGCTCAGAGTTTTTGAAGAAGTTTTTTCGTTCTGATTTCAATACCGGAACATATACTTCATTATCATAAGAAAATTCAGGTTTTGCAATTTTACCAATAGAATTAGTGTCTTTAGTCACACCACAATTAGTAACTATAGATATCAATAAGATAATAAGCGCAAATTGAATTATTTTTTTCATAAATGAGCTAAGAGATTAAAAGAATCTATTGTGCCAACTTTCCGAAGCAGGAACTTCCCAGTTTTCTTTCCATTCTTCAATTGTATTAACGAGATTATTGAATACAATAGTATTTTCGGAAACCGATTTATCTTTAGCTAGTTTTTTAAAATCTAATAATGGTTTATAAGTAATAAACTCACCTTGTTTGAAAGAAACATTCATTTTATCTAATAAATCCACATTATATTTTTGCTCTAAACTTTGAATAAATGCTACCGAAGCATCTATAGAACAACCCGTTGCCTGATGCACATCTTGATTTATTGCGATAATAATAAAACGACTGTACTTTATAGTAAAAGATGCCTCTAATGCAGTACCATGTGCAGACCAAGTATTTATAAAGTGTTCTAAATCTTTATCTATTTCAGCAATCTCCTCATCAGAAAATTTTCTATTGGATGGATAGATCCAAATTCGAGATTCTTCGGGTAAATTTTCAAATGGTATGTACATTAGTAACTTATTTATTTATAAATCTTGAGCATTAGCAATTAGCTCAGCAACATCTAATACTTTTGTTTGATTCTCTTTCACTTTAACACCGTCGGTCATCATTGTATTACAAAATGGACATCCAGTAGCAATGATATCCGAATGGGTATCTAAAGCATCTTCAGTGCGTTCAATGTTTATTTCTTTGTTACCTTTTTCAGCATCTTTAAACATTTGCGCTCCTCCAGCACCACAACATAATCCGTTAGCTTTTGATCGTTTCATCTCCACTAATTCGGCATCTAACTTTTGAATTAAATCTCTAGGTGCTTCATATACATTGTTTGCTCTACCAAGGTAACAAGGATCATGAAAAGTAATTTTTTTTCCTTTAAATTGACCTCCTTCTATTGCAAGTCTACCTGAATCTAAAAGTGATTTTAAATATTCCGTATGGTGCATAACTTCATAATTACCGCCCAATTGAGGATATTCATTTTTTAATGTATTGAAACAATGCGGACAAGCTGTAATAATTTTTTTTGCTTCATAGGCATTAAGAACTTCAATATTCATCATGGCTTGCATTTGAAAAAGAAATTCATTTCCTGCTCTTTTTGCTGGATCGCCAGTACAACTTTCTTCTGTGCCCAACACAGCAAATTCTACATTCGCATTATTTAATATTTTCACTAAAGCTTTAGTGATTTTTTTTGCTCTATCGTCAAAACTTCCAGCGCAACCTACCCAAAATAAAACTTCGGGTTGTTTGCCTTGAGCTAACATTTCGGCCATGGTTGGCACTACTAAATTTTCTGACATTGAATTAGATTTTACTTACTATATTTTATTAATGTTGACCATCATCAAAAACCTCAATAGTAACATCTTTTGAAACTAAATCGGTGAATTTACCTCTATAACGAGTTGCTTTTACTAAATGGTTATCAATCCAGTGGTAGTTACCACCTCTTGGTTTTCCAAATAAAATTCCGTGGTATTTAAATCCGTGTTGTTTTAACCAACGCTCGGTATAATCTCTGTGTTCTTCGGTTCTTGAGGTAAAAAAGAAAATAATATGTCCTTCGTCATACCATCTATTCAAGGTTATTAATGCATCTGGATAAACTTCTGCAGTAAGCATTCTTTCTGGCTCTTCATTAGGAATGTCATCGCAAACGGTTCCATCAATATCAATTAAATAATTTTTTACTCCTTCTGGTAAAACCGGACTTAATTGTTGTCCGTTTTCGGTTACTGCTTGTAAGGTTTTGTCAAGGTTTTCCATTTTCATTTTAAATTTAGTAGTTCACATTCATTGTAACAAATTCCCAAAGCCTCACAAATGGGAAATTATTAAGGTTTATATTATTTTATTCTTCTTTCCAGTTTAAACGATCCATTTGGTTGTATTGCCATGGTGCTCCATTGTTTTCAATATTTGACATCATTGCATTTAATGATTGAGGAGCAGCACTTTGTTCCATCACTAAATAACGACGCATATCTATAATGATTGATAACGGACTAATATTTACCGGACATTCTTCTACGCATGCATTGCAAGATGTACAAGCCCAAAGTTCTTCTGTTGTGATGTAATCATTTAATAAAGAAACATTATCAGGTATGAAAACACCTTTATTCTTATCGATATTTCTACCCACTTCTTCTAATCGATCACGGGTATCCATCATAATTTTTCGAGGAGATAATTTTTTCCCTGTTTGATTAGCTGGACAAGCTGAAGTACATCTCCCGCATTCTGTACAAGTATAGGCGTTTAATAATTGCACCCAATTTAAATCCATCACATCTGAAGCACCAAACTTGCTAGGAACAGCAGTAGCATCAGCTGAAGGTGCAGCAAAAGGATCTGCATTTGGATCCATCATTAATTTTACTTCATTGGTAACACTTTCTAAATTGTCTAGTTTACCTTTCGCATTTAAGTCGGCAAAATAAGTGTTTGGGAAAGCTAATAATATGTGTAAATGTTTAGAATAATAGAGGTAGTTTAAGAAAATTAATATTCCAATAATGTGCAACCACCAAAATGTTTTCTCCAACATTATTACTCCGCTTTCGCTAATACCGTTAAATAATGGTGCTATAAATTGACTAATTGGAAAAGATCCTACAGAAGTAAAATGAGCTACCCCTGCTTGTTGCAACCAAAAATCGGAGGCATTCATCAATAAAAACAAAGACATTAATACCACTTCAAAATATAAGATGACATTGGCATCTTTTTTTGGACTGCCAGTTAAATCCGAACTAATAAATCTATTTAACTTAATTACATTTCTTCGTGTCCAAAATACAAATACTGCAACTAAAACTAATACTGCTAACATCTCAAAGGAAGCAATTAAAAAATCGTAAAAAACACCTAAAAATGAAAATACTCTGTGGGTTCCAAATAGTCCATCAATTATGATCTCTAATAATTCTAAATTTATGATTATAAATCCAGCATAAACAATTACATGCAAGAAACCAGCAACAGGTCTTTTTACCATTTTAGACTGGCCTAAAGCTATCCAAGCCATGTTTTTCCATCTTGCCTCAGCATTATCCGATCGATCTACATCTTTTCCTAATTTAATGTTTCGGATTAATTTTTTCACATTTATTGTGAAATATCCAAACCCTACAATTAATAGTATTGCAAAGAAAATGGACTCTAAATAACTAAATATATTCATTTCTAAATAAGTTTACTTTTTTAACGAATCGTTTATTGGAGCTTGATATGGTTTGTTTTTCTTTCCAAAAACGGAAACATTAATATAACGTGTTGGGTTTAACCTAAGGTCCTGTAATAATAGTTCTAACTCTTTAGAAGTTTTGTTTAAATTTGTATAAAGTCCTTCGTCTTTAAGCAATTTACCCATAGTTCCATTACCAGCTTGTAAATCATCCATTACCTTATTTACATTCTCTAAAGTTTTTTGAAGACTTTGTACAGTTTTACCTAAATTTTCTTTTTCTAATGAATCGGATATTTTAGAAAAATTAGCTGTCATTTTTTCTATGTT
>CAMCBB010000107.1 GCA_945872875.1 Flavobacterium psychrophilum | reverse complement strand
AAAAAATCTAACGCGTTTAATTTATGTTCGTCCATTCCGGTTGCAACCGGAAAAATATTAGGATCAAAAATGATATCTTCTGCCGGAAAATGTACTTCATTAACTAGAATGTCATAACTTCTTTTACAAATTTCGATTCGTCTTTCATAGGTATCCGCTTGGCCATTTTCATCAAATGCCATTATAATTACTGCTGCTCCATAGCGCTTTATTAATTTGGCGTGATGGATAAATTGCTCTTTGCCCTCTTTTAATGAAATAGAATTCACGACGCCTTTTCCTTGAACTACTTTCAGTCCGGCTTCAATGATTTCCCATTTCGAACTGTCAATCATAGTTGGTACTCGAGCAATATCGGGTTCGGCAGCAATAAGATTCAGGAATTTGGTCATGGCATAAACACCATCCAACATTCCTTCATCCATATTTACATCAATGATTTGAGCACCTCCTTCTACTTGTTCTCTTGCTATAGAAAGCGCTTCTTCGTAATTTTCTTCTTTTATTAATCGAAGGAATTTACGAGAGCCCGTAACATTGGTTCGTTCACCCACATTAACGAAAATGGAATTTTCATCAACGAAAAGCGGTTCTAAACCAGAGAGTTGTAATTTTATTTTATTTGATGTATTCATATTTATATTTATTCTACTCTGTCAAATAATATTTAACATTAACTAACTGTATGGATTGTATAATTCCTAAATTAAGAGATTGTTGATTATCAAAAGAAAAGATACAACTGGAGTTTGGATTTATCTCAGTACAAGTAGAAGTTGCTCCATTGATGTATCCTGAAGATGAAACAACTCCATCAACATTGACTGTAAAATAAGGAAAACCTTTGATCACGAAATTATTTGGATTGTTTAGTTTGATATCAAATTTCAGTCTATTAGTATTATTTCCTGTATCTGGAGTAAAAGTGAAATTTAATACTTCATAACTAAAATTTTGTAAGGGTATTTGCTCTTGAATTGGAGTTACAACATAATCACAAGGAACTACAGATTGCGATTCAGGAATATAAGAGGACCCTGTTGGTGTTATAATAGTTCTACTTGGAATAACAATTGTTTTCGTACAATTTTCGGCAGAGGAACAACTAAAAAGAGTACAAAAAACAATACTATAAATTAATATTATAAATTTTTTCATTGATTAAACTAATCTTGGTTTAAAATCTTTTGCAACTTCTGCAATTGCTTGGATATGTTCGGGAGTTGTACCACAACAACCTCCAATAATATTTACTAAATTATCATTAAGATATTCTCTAATCAACGCTTGCATTTCTGAAGGTGTTTGATCGTATTGTCCAAATGCATTAGGTAAACCTGCATTGGGATGTGCCGAAATATTTAATTGGGTATTCATGGCTAAGCGCTTCAAATAAGGCTTCAATTGGTCGGCACCCAAAGCACAATTAAACCCAATACTTAATAAAGGAATGTGTGAAATTGAAATCAAAAAAGCTTCTACCGTTTGACCTGATAGGGTTCTTCCTGAAGCATCGGTTATTGTACCTGATACCATAACCGGAATAGCAATATTGCGTACTTCTTTAACTTCTTCGATGGCGAAAAGTGCAGCTTTAGCATTTAAGGTATCAAATATGGTTTCTACCAATAGCACATCGCAACCTCCGTCAATTAGGGCTTCAACTTGTTGTTTGTAGGCAATTCTCAAGTCATCAAAAGTTACGGCACGATATCCTGGATCATTCACATCGGGCGACATGGATGCGGTTCTATTGGTTGGCCCTATAGAACCAGCAACAAAGCGAGGCCTATCGGTAAATTCATTGGCTACTTCACGAGCAATTTTAGCCGATTGGTAGTTGAGTTCGTATACAATATCTTCAAGATGGTAATCGGCCATTCCGATGGTAGTTCCAGAGAAGGTATTGGTTTCTACAATATCGGCACCGGCTTGAAAATACAAACGGTGGACTTGCTTTACGGCTTCGGGCTGTGTGATTGAAAGTAAATCGTTGTTTCCTTTTAAAGGATGCGGAAAATCTTTGAAACGCTCACCACGAAAATCTTCTTCGGAGAAGTTATTGCGTTGTAACATCGTTCCCATAGCTCCGTCTAAAACTAGGATTCTTTCTTTTATTGCTTGTTCAATTACAGTCATATTTTATAGTATTGTCACTAAATATTATAATTAATTTCACAAAACAAAGCTTGCCTTTAGCCCCGATTGAAGTGGATCCCGATTTTTCATCGGGAGCAACAAAAAGCGGGAAAATGGATTACTAAAATGCGCAAGCCATTTGCTTCAGATTATCCAAAAAGGAATTCTGAAATTACTAAAGTTATCATGAAAGGAGAGGAGATTTTCTCGTGGTTATCTTTTTCCGATAAAATCGAAATAGAATGTAGCACCTTCTACTGTGTAGGGTTGCTAAGCTTTCATCGGGTCTATTCCCTCAGGCTTTCGTGATAACAAGCAATATGTTTATGAACACTGCAAAGTACGGACATAGAATTGTTATATGCAAGATTTATTTAAAATAATAACTACATCGTTGTATAAAAAAAGGAGCTTATAAATAAGCTCCTTTAAAATTTAGAATTAAATCTAATTATTTTTTTATGATTTTGGAAGTTCCAACACCTAATTCAGTTTGAACTTTTACAAAATAAACTCCAGCGTTTAATTCGCCAATGTTTACTTGCATTGCATCTGAAGAATTTATGTTATTTAATTCATTTACAATTCTACCGTTAATATCAACAACTTTGATATTTTGAATAGCAATATTGTTTTTTGCATTTACTGTAAAAATATCTTTAACTGGGTTTGGAGATAATGAGAAGTTTGAAGAAAAGAAATCTTGATTAGCAGCTGTTGGTCTAGCTACTGAAAATGAATCAATACCAATAATATCAGAATTGTTTCCATTAGCACCTCCATCAGTAACAAAATATCTGAAGGCAAATTTTACATCAGAAGGTCCAGTTAAACCAGCCACAGTATATGAATATTGTGTCCAAGTTGTTGGATAAGATGTCAAATCAAGATTAGGATTAACTTCTGCTAACAAGTTTGTGTAATCTCCTACAGCAAAAGGATCAGCAGCTGGATCAGTTGTAAAAGCACCATTTGTACTCATTCTTAATTGAAGATTATCAGGATACGAAGCTGAACCAAATTTTCCAATTCTTGTATAAAAAGTAACAACATCCCCATTTTGAACATTAACAATTGGAGAAAACAACCAATTACTTATAGTTGCTCCAGTAGCAGCTTGACTACCTGTACTAGTGTAATTTACTAAAGCAAAAGAATTAGCACCACCAGCTTGTCCATTTGGAATTGGACATGTTGCACCAACTGCATATGCTTGATCTTGAAATGGAGTTGGAGATCCAGTTCCAGAAGTAGCAGTTACTGTAAACGATGTGTAGCTTGATACAGTCCAAAGAGAAGTAGTTGAAGCCGAAGTACTTCTGTTAAGTCTAGTCCATCCATCTGCTCCGGTCATTGTTGCAGTTGGAGAACCAAAACCATAGTTATACACATTTGTTTGAGATATACCAAATATTGGTACTAACAAAAGAAAATAAAGTAATTTTTTCATCATAATTTCTATTTAAATTGATTAATAATATACAAATTTAAAAAAAATAATGAACAAAATAGCTTTTACCTAAAAACTTTTCTAAATTTGCTGACAGAATAAGAGGAAAAATTTGAACTGATTGCAACCTCATTAAAAAATGCTAAAGCAGAACCTCTTCTTTAGTACTTTTTGCAAATCACTTTTTTTCTTAAAAAATTTAATTAATTGATACTGAAATCAGTATAAAAACAAAATTATTATGGCATATTTATTTACATCAGAGTCGGTAAGTGAAGGACATCCAGACAAAGTAGCAGATCAAATTAGTGATGCATTAATTGACAATTTTTTAGCATTTGATCCAGAATCAAAAGTAGCTTGTGAAACCTTAGTTACAACAGGGCAAGTTATACTTGCTGGTGAAGTAAAATCGAATACCTATCTTGATGTACAAAGCATTGCAAGAGAGGTAATTAAGAAGATTGGTTACACCAAAAGCGAATACATGTTTGAAGCCAATTCATGTGGCGTTTTATCTGCAATTCACGAGCAATCAGCCGATATTAATCAAGGTGTAGATAGAGCTAAGAAAGAAGATCAAGGAGCTGGAGACCAAGGAATGATGTTTGGTTATGCAACTAACGAAACAGAAAATTACATGCCTTTAGCATTAGATTTATCGCATGCCTTATTAATTGAATTGGCAAACTTAAGAAGAGAAAATTCTGAGATAACTTACTTACGCCCTGATGCAAAATCACAAGTAACATTAGAATATTCTGACGATAATAAACCACAACGAATAGATGCAATTGTTATTTCTACACAACACGATGATTTTGATGAAGAGTCAAAAATGTTGGCAAAAATTAAAAGCGATTTAGTATCAATATTGATTCCTAGAATTAAAGCGAAATACCCACAATATGCACATTTCTTTAATGACAATATTACCTACCACATTAACCCAACAGGAAAATTTGTAATTGGTGGTCCTCACGGAGATACCGGACTTACTGGTAGAAAAATTATCGTTGACACTTACGGTGGAAAAGGAGCTCACGGTGGTGGTGCTTTCTCTGGAAAAGATCCAAGTAAAGTAGATAGAAGTGCGGCTTATGCAACGCGTCATATTGCGAAAAACTTAGTTGCTTCAGGATTATGCGATCAAGTATTGGTTCAAGTATCTTATGCAATCGGAGTTGCAAAACCAACCTCCATCTATGTAGATACTTATGGCACTGCTAAAGTTGGAATGACAGATGGTGAAATCAGCAAAATTGTAGAAAAGATTTTTGATATGCGTCCTTATTTTATTGAGCAACGCTTAAAATTAAGAAACCCTATCTATAGTGAAACTGCGGCTTACGGTCACATGGGTAGAACTCCAAAAACCGTTACAAAAACATTCGCTGCACCAGGCGGAATAAGCAAAACTATTGAAGTTGAACTATTTACCTGGGAAAAATTAGATTATGTAGCTGTAGTGAAAGAAGCTTTTAAATTATAAAAGAAACCAATTATTATTCATAAGCAGCAGTCTCACAAGGGCTGCTGCTTTTTTTATGACTCTTTGGGCGTGCCCCTCTGGGTCGGGCTGTTCGCTGTAATCTTTGTTTCACAAAGGATTTCCGCTGCCATCCCTCACGCAACAGCGAGCTTGCAAACAAGCACTAAAACAAAGTTGAGATTGCCACGTCGTTCCTCCTCGCAATGACAAG
>CAMCBB010000106.1 GCA_945872875.1 Flavobacterium psychrophilum | reverse complement strand
AAAGCAATGAAAGATGTAGAAATTGAAGATGATGCTTTTAAATATGTTGAAGCCATTATTTATTCAATGACTCCAATAGAAAGAAGCAGACCATCAATAATTGATATGAAAAGAAAAACCAGAATTGCAAAAGGATCTGGTAGAAAAATAGAAGAGGTAAATCAATTGATGAAGCAATTCGAACAGATGAGCAAAATGATGAAAATGATGCAAGGTCCAGGCGGAAAAAATATGATGCGCATGATGGGCGGAATGCCAGGAGGTATGCCAAAAATGTAAAATTAAGACGTAAATTATCACGTCTTTTTTATTAAATTAAAAATACAAACAACAACACACAAATATTTAAAAATGACTATTTTAGACGGAAAAAAAGTATCAGAAGATATTAAAAACGAAATTGCTGCCGAAGTTCAGAAAATGAAAGATAACGGAGAGAAAGTTCCGCATTTAGCTGCGGTAATTGTTGGTAATGATGGGGCTAGCTTGACTTATGTTGGTAGTAAGGTTAAAGCATGCGAAAGAGTAGGGTTTGAGTCTTCTTTGGTGAAAATGCCAAGCACAACTTCCGAAACCGAATTGCTTAAGAAAATTGAGGAGCTAAATCAAAATGAAGACATTGATGGATTTATTGTTCAGTTGCCTTTGCCAAAACAAATTGATACGCAAAGTGTAATTAATGCTATTGATCCGAGTAAAGATGTGGATGGTTTTCATCCGGAGAATTTTGGTAAAATGGCATTAGACATGAGTACTTTTATCCCGGCCACTCCATTTGGAATCTTAGAATTATTAGAGCGCTATAAGGTGCCAACGGACGGTAAGCATACTGTAATAATTGGGCGCAGTCATATTGTGGGTAGACCAATGAGTATTTTGATGGGAAGAAATCAATTTCCAGGAAATTCAACCGTAACTTTGACACACAGTCACACTAAAAACATAAATCAAATAACTTCTCAGGCTGATATTATAATTACGGCTTTAGGTGTTCCAAATTATCTTAAAGCAGAAATGGTGAAAGACGATGTGGTTGTAATTGATGTGGGCATCACTCGTGTTGCTGATGAAACTTCTGAAAAAGGATATAAAATTGTAGGTGACGTTGATTTTGAAAATGTATCCAAAAAAGCATCATTTATCACTCCGGTTCCAGGAGGTGTCGGTCCAATGACAATTGCTATGTTGTTAAAAAATACGCTTTTAGCCAGAGAGCAAAACAGAGCTAGAAAATAAATGACCATTACTGTTGCTGCCGAATCTCAATTGGGAATCATACAAAATTTAGCTAAGGCTATTTGGCCAGATGCTTATGGTGCTATTTTGTCTCAAGATCAGTTGGATTATATGATGGATATGATGTACAGCGGCAATTCTTTAATTAATCAATTGAGAAACAAAAATGTTTTTCTTTTGGCTAAGATTGATACTGATTTTATTGGTTTTGCTTCTTATGAGTTAAATTATGATGAATCCAATTATACAAAAATCCACAAACTTTATGTTTTGCCTGAAATTCAGGGTCAGGGAGTAGGGAAGGAATTGATTTATTATATTCAAGAAATTGCTATTAAGAACTCCAATTCTGGATTAATTCTGAATGTAAATAAACAAAATAAAGCAAAAGATTTTTATTTAAAAAACGAATTTAAAATCGAAGAGTCTGTTATTGTAGATATTGGAAATGATTATGTAATGGATGATTATATCATGAAGAAATATATTTAAGCTGATTAGTTTTCTGCTTTATATATTTTATAACACCCTCTTAAAGTTAATAGATGTAAAGCTAGTACTATTATTTTTGACGATAGGCTTAGTGAAAATCCAAATTCATCTACACCTGAAACAATTAAAAATGAATAGCTATAATAGATAGTTGAAATTAAAATCAATACACCAGTCGTGATAATAAAAGCTGGTCTGTTTTTGCAAAATCCAATGGTTGTATAAATCAGTACTAATGTTGTTATTATAAAACCAACTTTTTTAAATACATTTTCTTCAGAATAAAAGAGTCCTAAGAAGGTAAGAATAGTTAAAATTAAGAAAAGCAAAGCTGGTAAAAAGTGCAAGACATTGTTAAAGTAATTCGAATCTACCTTATTAAAAATACTAATATTTTCATTTATTTCAGCGTCGCTAAATCCATCTCTTTTTAAATAAGTAATAACATCTTTTTTAGAGTAATTATATTTTAGATAACGATCTATTTCGGTTTTGATGTTTTTATCGAGGCTCATTTTTTATTATATATAGTTTGATTAATTTAGTTTAAATAATTGAAAATTAATTATTTATATCTATTAATTTTAGGCAAACTAGCTTCTTCTGTTTTACTTGATGGTTCTATTAATTGATTAAGCTCTTCAATTTCTTTATCTGTTAATTCACGAAATCTTCCTAGCGGAACATCTAGAGAAATATTGATTATTCGTGTTCGTTTTAGAGCGGTAACTTCATAATCTAAATATTCGCACATTCTTCTAATTTGTCTATTTAAACCTTGAGTTAGAATTATTCTGAAAACAAATTTACTAACCTGCTCCACTTTGCATTTTCGGGTAACGGTATCTAGAATCGGAATTCCGTTTGCCATTCGCTCAATAAATCGATCCGTTATTGGTCGGTTAACGGTAACAATGTATTCTTTTTCGTGATTGTTTCTAGCTCGTAATATTTTGTTTACAATGTCACCATCGTTTGTCATAAAAATTAAACCTTCACTGGCTTTATCTAACCTTCCAATTGGAAAAATACGCTCGTGGTAATTTATATAATCAACAATGTTGTCTCTAACATCTTGATTGGTAGTACACTCAATTCCAGCAGGTTTATTGAAAGCTAAATAGATTCTCTTCTTTCTGTTTTCGCGAACTAATTTTCCATTAACACGAACTTCATCATTTGTAGAGATTTTTGTACCCATTTCAGGCACAACTCCATTAATAGTAACTCTTCCTTGCTCTATTAATTTATCGGCTTCTCTACGGGAGCAAAAGCCCGTTTCAGATAAAAATTTATTAATGCGTACAAGTTGCTCTTCCATTTGGTAAAAGTAATCAATTTGAAATAATAAATATTTTTGTTTTTTGGTAGTTTGAAAATTAGGACTTTATAAAATCCACAATTTTCTCATACAAATTAGCGTCGTGCATACTATGACCTAATCCGTTTGTGATTACAAGTTCTGAAGTTTTCCATGAATTAGCAATTTTCTTTCCTTCTTCAACTAGAACCATATAATCTTTTTGATCGTGTGCTACAATCCCTTTAATAGTGCAGTCTTTTAAAAAATCGGAAGCATTGAAGTCATCTGTTTTGATATTAAATCTATTCCAAACATAGTTTTGAAACTGCATTTGAACCTTGTTGTTGTAACCCAGCATTTTAAAATAATTATTCATAATTATCTTAAAATCACTTGGGGCGCCGATTAAAATTAATTTTTCAAAATTATTTGAGTAATTTTTTTGAAAATACGCCAAAGCATTTCCCCCTATTGAATGACCAATTGCTATTGTTGGATTGTATTTTTTTACAAGTAATTCAATAAACTCCGAATATAATGGCACATTGAATTCTTTCTGGGTGTTAAATCCATGTCCAGGTGCATCCATTGCAATAATGGTTTTGCCTGTCTTCTTTAAATAAGGTAATGTTTTTTTCCATCTAGAGGCATTACTTTCCCATCCGTGCGCAAGTAAAATCACTTCATTATTTCCTTCCCAATGATAAGTGCAAAATTCTTGATCACCGAAATTGTGTGTTTGCAAGGTGCATTTTTGGAGTGTTTTAGGAAGGCTATTAAAGTTCATTCTACCTTTTCTAGGCTCGCTAAAAAGTTTGTATGCCAAAGCCATCGATTGCTTAGGTGCAAAATAACTTAATAGGTTTATAGACCTTCCAATACTTTTAACAAGAATATTCTGAATATTTTTTTTCATAAAAAAATCCCGAATCAATCGGGATTTAAGATATTACATTTTTGCAAATAATTTTTCCATTTTTTCTCTTTCCTCCTCTGCTAAGCTTGCGTCTACTAAGATTCTGCCAGAATGCTCATCGGTTATGATTTTTTTTCTAGCTGCAATTTCAACTTGTGTTTGTGGAGGAATTGTGAAGTAAGATCCTGCAGAAGCACCTCTTTCTATAGAAACTATAGCTAAGCCATTTCTTACACTTGAACGAATTCTTTTGTAAGCTCCTAATAATCTTTCTTCTAAAGCACCTTCATATTCTTTAGATGATTTAATTAAAAAGGCTTCTTCTTTTTCTGTTTCCGACATAATTTCACTTAATTCTGCTTTTTTGTGCATTAAGTGAGTCGATTTTTGATCTAATTTTTCTTTAGAATTAGTAATTACCTCTTTTTTATGTTCAGTAGAAGCTTTCAATTCTTTGATTTGCTTCTCAGCTAATTGGATTTCTAATTCTTGAAATTCAACTTCTTTTGTTAAAGAGTTAAATTCTCTGTTGTTACGAACTTCTTTTTGTTGTTCGGTGTATTTTTTAATTGCAAGTTGGTGGTTTTCAATAGCCACTTTTTTTGCTTTAATACTATCTTCAATAGTAACTAAATCAGATTCTAGTTTTTCTAAACGAGTAGTTAAACCCGCTACTTCATCTTCAAGATCTTCCACTTCTAGAGGTAATTCACCTCTTACATTTCTAATTTCGTCAATTCTTGTATCGATAATTTGTAAATCGTAAAGCGCTCTTAATTTTTCTTCAACGCTCAATTCTTTTGTAGTAGCCATTTTCTATATGTACTTAACAGGATTAGTATTTTCTTCTGATAAAACGATTGCAAAATTAGTAATTTTTTCTTTAAGATAGTCAACAATATAATTTTTTGTATACCTTTCACTTTCATAGTGACCAATGTCAGCTATAACTAGCTTGTTTTCAGCTTCATAAAAGTTATGGTATTTCAAATCAGCCGTTAAAAAAACATCTGCTCCAGCTTGAATTGCATTTTTTATTGCAAAACTTCCAGAACCCCCAAGAACGGCCACCTTTTTTATTGATTTTCCTAATAGTGATGAATGTCTAATTCCGCCACATTGCATTTTGGATTTTACAAACGATAAAAATTCAACTTCAGATAATGGTATTTCTAATTCTCCAACCATACCAAGTCCAATGTTTGGATGTTGATTTTGTAAATCATAAATTTCATAGGCAACTTCTTCATAAACATGATTTTTGAAAAGTGCTTGTAGTACTTTTCCTTGCAATTGCTTTTCAAAAATTACTTCAATCTTTATTTCTTGAGTTTCTACAAATTCAAATCGCTCA
>CAMCBB010000105.1 GCA_945872875.1 Flavobacterium psychrophilum | reverse complement strand
TCACAATTGGTTGCCGCATTTTTAGGTGTTGCACCCGGTATGCGTGTGGTAGATACTTGTGCTGGTGCAGGAGGAAAAACCTTGCATTTAGCTTCATTGATGGAAAATAAAGGCCAATTAATTGCTATGGATTTATACGAAAGTAAATTAAAGCAATTAAAATTAAGAGCTAAAAGAAATGGTGCTTTTAATATTGAATACCGAATTATTGACACCACCAAAGTCATTAAAAAATTACATGAAAAAGCAGATCGCGTATTAATAGACGCGCCTTGTAGCGGACTTGGAGTTTTGAAAAGAAACCCAGATGCTAAATGGAAACTGCAACCTGAATTCATAGATAATATTCGAAAAGTGCAATCAGAGGTTTTAGAAAACTATTCGAAGATTGTAAAACCAGGAGGTAAATTGGTTTACGCTACTTGCTCGATTCTACCTTCGGAAAATCAAGAACAAGTAACTAAGTTTTTAAAAACAGAAATTGGTCAACAATTCAAATTAGAAAAAGATTGTAAAATATTATCTTCCGAATCAGGTTTTGATGGATTTTACATGGCGTTATTAGAAAGAAAATCCTAACATTATGAAAAACATTTATTCTTTATTATTATTAATTTCTGTAACCCTTGGATTAGCACAAAATGGGGCACCAGCTTCTCCCTATTATAATGGATTCAATTGGACACAAACAGGAATTACATTAAAAAATTCATTAGCCACACTTACAATAACAAAACACACCAATTATATTATTTACACTCCAGGTGTTTGGAATGCTTCTAAAATTACCGATTTAGACCCTACTAACTCCAACAATGTTTTATTACTTTATGGTTGGGAAAATGGTACCGATAGTGATGCTACAAATGATCTACATAGAGATAAAAATAATAATGGAGGAAACAACGGAGAATGGAACAGAGAACATGTATATGCAAAAAGCTTAGGAACTCCTGCATTAGACGATAGTGGTACTAGCGACGCAGGAGAAGATGCGCATCATCTTCGCTCTTGTGATGTTCAAAGAAATGCAACAAGAGGAAATTCCAAATTTGCTGCCGGAAGTGGTCACTCCACTAATGTTACTGATGGTTGGTACCCTGGAGATGAATGGAAAGGTGATGTGGCTCGTATGATGATGTATATGTATTTAAGATATGGATCTCAATGTTTACCTTCAAATGTGGGAGTTGGAAGTCCTGTAGCAAACGATGCCGATATGATTGATTTATTCCTTACCTGGAATGCACAAGATCCAGTGTCGCTTTATGAAGACAATCGAAATACCTATCATGGAAATACATCAAATTCAGATGCACAAGGAAATAGAAATCCATTTATTGACAATCCTTATTTAGCAACTGTTATTTGGGGTGGCCCAATAGCTCAAAATCGTTGGCCTAATATATTTCTTGATAATCAAAGTTTTGAATATACTAACATATCCGTTTACCCAAATCCTTCAATGGATCATAAAATAAATATTGAAAGTACTGTCGCTATTGATGATTTGCAAGTTATAAATCTAAATGGGCAATTATTAATGGAAGTGAAAAATCCTCAATTTAATAACAATCACTATACTTTAGAAAATATTCCAAATGGATTTTACTTTCTTAAATTAAATTCCAACAATCAATCGTTTACAAAGAAGGTTATTTTAAATTAATAAAAAAGAGCTTAACAGCTCTTTTTTTATTCTTCATCTAATTCTACTGATTTAGAGTAATTTCTCCATTTTTCAATACAGTCGGCCATATCCTTTGGGATTTCTGTATTAAAGAGCATATATTTTCCTGTTGTGGGATGCACAAAACCTAATGTTTTAGCATGTAATGCTTGCCTTGGTAACGTCTTAAAACAGTTATCAATAAACTGCTTGTATTTAGTAAAGGTAGTTCCTTTTAAAATTAAATTTCCGCCATAACGCTCGTCATTAAATAAAGTATGACCAATATGTTTTAAATGCACTCTTATTTGGTGTGTTCTACCTGTTTCTAACTTGCAAGAAATTAAAGTAACATAACCAAAGCGCTCCAAGACTTTATAATGTGTTACAGCATGTTTACCAATTTCAGGATCGGCAAAAACAGCCATTTGCATTCGATCTTTTAAATGACGTGCAATATTTCCAGTGATGGTTCCTTGATCTTCTTTTACATTGCCCCATACCAAAGCTACATATTCTCTCTCAGATGATTTGTCTTCAAATTGCTTTGCCAAATGCGTCATCGCAGCTTCGGTCTTTGCGACAACAAGTAATCCTGAAGTATCTTTATCTATACGGTGAACCAAACCAGGTCTTTCAGAACTATTTAAAGGCAAATTTTCAAAATGAAAAGCCAATGCGTTTACTAAAGTACCGGTATAGTTTCCGTGACCAGGATGTACTACAAAATTTGGTGGTTTATTAATCAACAATAAGGCATCATCTTCATAAACGATATCTAGCGGAATATCTTCTGGATCTACTCTATTTTCAAATGGTGGATGTGCCAATAATATACGAATAACATCCAATGGTTTAACCTTATAATTAGATTTTACAGGAATATCATTTACATAAATATCGCCGTTGGTAGCCGCATTCTGAATTTTATTTCGAGTGGCATTAGGCACCATCAACATTAAATATTTGTCAATTCGTAATAAAGCTTGTCCTTTTGGAACATCAAACCGATAATGTTCAAAAAGTTCTTCTTCAGGTTCTTGAAGATCAATATTATTGCTCATTTGGAATGGTATCTGTAGGCATCTCGTTATTAGGAATGGTATCGAGTTCAGTATCATCAAAGACCACTTTACCATCTCCTAAAACTAAATCAATTCGTGAAGCTTTTAAAACTCGGGTTCCTGGCTTTACTTTCTTGCCGTTCATCCACATTTCTAAAACCATATCTTTACCAATATAAGGAATGTATTTTATAGTACCCTCTTGTAAACCAACGGCCTTTAGCGTTGGCACAGCCTGACGGTAAGTTTTTTCAATCAAATCGGGAATTGCAACCATTTTAAAAGTGGCTGCATTTATTTTAATATATATTTTTCTACCGCCTTTTACCCTAGATCCAGCAGTTGGCTCTTGTTGAGCAACGGTAAGTTTTGGATAGTTAGGGTTATAATCAACAGTATCAATAATTTCGTAATCTAAATCGAGTTCGCTTAATTTTTCATCTACCTGTTCTTCATTTAATCGAGCCAAGTTGGGTACAGTAATTTCATTGCCATGATTCGTCACAAAAGTGATCCAATGAAAAAACAAAAAAGCAATTACAGCCACTACTAACAAAGCTGATAACATTTGGGCAACAAAAACTTTACTGGTAAGATATTTTCTTAAACTCATAAAAAATGTATTTAAGGCAAAGATATAATTTTTAGTTTCAACAATTGTGCTATTTTTGTATAGTAATTAAAAATTTCCTCAATGAACATAGCAGTTGTTATGGGAGGATATTCTGATGAATCGGTAATATCCTTACGAAGCGGTCAATTAATATTAAATAGTTTAGATAAATCTAAATATACCCCCTTTGAAATTCATATACTATTAAACGATTGGTATTGTTTACTAGATGGTGTAAAATATCCCATAGACAAATCAGATTTTTCCTTTTTAAAAGACAATCAAAAAATAAAATTTGAAGTTGCTGTAAATACAATTCATGGTACTCCAGGTGAGGACGGCCACATGCAAGCTTATTGGGAATTGGTAGATTTGCCTTATACTGGTTGTAATTTTTACCAATCAGCATTGACTTTTAATAAAAGAGATACGCTTTCTGTTTTATCAAAATTTAATATTCCAAAGGCCAAATCTATTTATGTAACAAAGGGAGATTTTATAGATGAAAACCATGTTGAAGCAGAATTAGGACTTCCCTTTTTTGTAAAACCAAATCAATCTGGGAGCTCTTTGGGAGTTTCGATGGTTACAACTTTAGAGGATTTTCAAAAAGCATTAGATTTTGCTTTCGCAGAAGACAACGATATTTTAATTGAATCCTACTTAAATGGTCGTGAAGTTTCGGTTGGTGTATTAAAATACCAAGGAGAAACCAAAGTATTAGGAATTACAGAAATACTTTCACAAAATTCCTTCTTTGATTATGAAGCAAAATACTTAGGGAAATCAGAAGAAATTACTCCAGCTAGAATATCACAAGAAGTTGAAAATCGAGTAATTGAAACAGCTAAAAAAGTATATGAATCTCTTGGAATGACGGGTTTTTCAAGAACTGATTTCATTATTATGAATGATGTACCACATTTTATAGAAATCAATACCAATCCAGGTTTATCGCCACAAAGTATTTTCCCTCAACAAGCAACCTATGCTAAAATGGATATGGCTAATTTGTTGGAAAATGAAATAAGTTTAGCTTTACAGCGTAAACCAATTTGGAAGAAATAAAATTAATTAATGAGTTTGCTACTTTTATCGCAATAACAATATGAAAAAAGCTATATTTCCCGGATCCTTTGACCCAATTACTAAAGGTCATTTTGACATAATAAAAAGAGGAATTTCATTATTTGACGAAGTAATTGTTGCTATCGGAATTAATGCCGAAAAGAAATACATGTTTTCACTTGAAGACAGAAAACGCTTTATTGAAGAAGCATTTATAGAAGAGCCCAAAGTAAAAGTCATAACTTATCAAGGATTAACGATTGACTTATGTCAAAAAGAAAATGCTCAATTCATACTTCGTGGCTTACGCAACCCTGCCGATTTTGAATTTGAAAAAGCTATTGCACATACTAACAGAAGGTTGTCTAAAATTGAAACTGTGTTTTTACTAACAGCTGCAAAAACTTCATACATTAGCTCAAGTATTGTGCGCGATGTAATTAGAAATGGTGGAGATTACACGGTTTTAGTTCCGGACTCAGTACGAATTATTTAAAATTAAATTATTCAAATAACAATTTGATATTCTCATAAGAATTGGTGAGTGCTTCTTTTATTTGCTCTTGATTTAGCCATGCCACTTTTTCTATTCCTTCGTTTACTTCAGGAACAGGCATTCCTTCAAAGGTTGTGGTCATTTCAAACCAATGGGTTATTTTTAATCTATAAACTCCATTTCGTTTAAAAACATGATATGTTTTTTGAAGTTTTTTAGTGATTTTCAAATCATTTACTCCGGTTTCTTCTTCTACCTCGCGAATAGAACAATCTTCAATTTCTTCTCCTTTATCACAACCTCCTTTGGGCAAATCCCATTTACCGTTTCTAAAAATAAATAACACTTCACCCTTTTTATTGTAAACCAAGCCTCCCCCTGCTTTTTTAACAGGTATTTTTTCTTTTACTTTATTAAGAATTTCTTTTTCATCCG
>CAMCBB010000104.1 GCA_945872875.1 Flavobacterium psychrophilum | reverse complement strand
CAGAGAAGTTAAGCCCGATTGCGCAGATGGTACTGCAGTTATGTGGGAGAGTATGTCGCCGCCTTTTTTATTGGAACCCCAATCTTAATTGATTGGGGTTTTTTTGTTTTAGTGCGCCGTGTTCGCAAGCTCGGTTCGCCGCCTTTTTTATTGGAAAGCCTGTTCATTTGAACAGGCTTTCTTGTTTTTATGCGGAACGGCGCAGTCACTGCGTTCGTGTCGCCGCCTTGTCATTGCGAGGAGGAACGACGTGGCAATCTCACCCGCTTTAGTTGATCTTTAATTATAACTATTTTTATTGCAAATGCTCTAGCAATCTCATTTTCGCGTGAGGGATGGCAGCGATAATCCTTTGTGAAACAAAGATTACAGCGAACAGCCCGACCCAGAGGGGCACGCCCAAATATAACTTTTGAATTCTAATCATAATTTTGTATATTTGATATAAATCCTTTTGATATGAAATATAAAAATCTTGTATTTACCATTCTATTTGTGGTAATTGTTATCTCGTGTGCCAAAAATCCGTTTACAGGTAAAAGTACTTTGGCCTTGGTTCCTAATAGTGAAATTTTGCCTTCTGCTTTTCAACAATACAGTCAGTTTTTAACTGAAAATAAAGTTATAGCTGGAACTTCGGAAGCTAAAAATGTAGAAGTGGTTGGTAAAAAGATAAAGGCTGCAGCAGAAAAATGGTTGAATACAAATGGATATGATGGGTATCTTAAAGATTATCAATGGGAATATAAATTAGTAAATAGTAAAGATGTAAATGCTTGGTGTATGCCGGGTGGAAAAATTGTGGTTTATTCAGGAATTTTACCAATTACAAAGGATGAAGCCGGTTTGGCTACCGTATTAGGTCATGAAGTTTCGCATGCGCTTGCCAACCATGGGCAACAACGAATGAGCGCTGGTTTATTACAGCAATTGGGTGCTGCAGGAGTGGGCGTGGCTGTTGGATCTAAAAGTGAACAAACACAACAAATAGCAATGACTGCCTATGGTGCAGCCACACAATATGGAGGAATGTTGCCATTTAGTAGAAGTCATGAAAGTGAAGCCGATAAAATTGGTTTAACTTTAATGGCAATAGCTGGCTATAATCCTGAACAAGCAGTTGTTTTTTGGGAACGAATGGCTGCAAATTCATCTGCATCTGGTAAGGCTCCTGCCGAATTTGCAAGCACACACCCTTCAGACGCTACGCGAATTGCCGATTTGAAGGAATTAATTCCGCAAGCTAAAGCTGAAGCTTTGAAATACGGAGTTGTATTTAAATAACATTTCAATAACATAGAATGATTATATTTGAAACTTATTTGTAAGTTTTTTACTAAAAATTATTGTTATGTCAAATTTAGAAAAAGGAAATCCAAAACTGATTAATGCATGGGCATTTTATGATTTGGCTAATTCGGTTTATAGTTTGGTTATTGCAACTGCGGTATTTCCAATATATTATGAGGCTATTACCAGCGGGAACGGTGGAATAGTTACTTTTTTAGGGACAGAATTTCATAATTCTACATTACTTTCTTACTCTTTATCCTTCTCTTTTTTAATAGTTGCATTTTTATCTCCAGTACTTTCAGGGATTGCAGATTACACGGGTAATAAGAAACGATTTATGCAGTTTTTTTGCTACTTAGGATCCCTTTCTGTTATGGCATTATTCTTTTTTAATGGGGTGGAGAACTTGTGGATAGGAATCGTTTTTACAATATTAGCAAGCATTGGATTTTGGGGTAGTATTGTGTTTTACAATTCATATTTACCTGAAATTGCATTACCTGAGCAACAAGATAGAGTTAGTGCAAAAGGGTTTATGTATGGATATTCAGGGTCAATACTATTGTTAGCATTTAATTTGATTATGATCATGAAGCCTGATTTATTTGGAATAACCGATTCAACGCTTCCTGCAAGAATTTCATTTCTAATGGTTGGTATTTGGTGGATGAGTTTTGCACAAGTCACTTTTTATTATTTACCTAACAAATTAATTAATAATAAATCAGAAAAAGGTTTTGTTTTTAAAGGGATAAATGAGCTTAAATTAGTATTACAAAGTTTGAAAAAACTAACGAGTTTAAAACAGTTTTTAATTGCATTTTTCTTATATAGTATTGGAGTACAAACAATTATATTATTAGCTGGTATCTATGGAAAAAAAGAACTTGGAATTGAAACCAATAAACTAATCATTACCATTTTGTTAATTCAAGTAATAGCAATATTTGGAGCTTATTTATTTGCTAGAATTTCAGAGCGTATTGGAAATATAAAAACTTTAAAACTAACTATAGCTATTTGGGGTTTGATTTGCTTTGCAGCCTTTTTATTAGATGCTCAAAATAAATATATTGATTTACAATTTTATACTTTAGGAGGAGTTATAGGCATGGTATTGGGTGCTATTCAATCCTTATCTCGTTCTACTTATTCTAAATTATTACCAGAAACAGAAGACCATACCACCTATTTTAGTTTTTTTGATGTAACCGAAAAAATAGCAATCGTTTTAGGAACCTTTATTTTTGGTTTTGTTGGATCAATTACTGAGTCGTTAAGAAACTCTATATTTATTTTGGCAATATTTTTCTTGTTAGGATATATAGTGTTAAGTTTTATGAAAAAAAATGAATTAGTTTCTAAGTAAAATATTTTTATTCAACAAATAAATATAGCTATATTTGAAAAAATATTTTAATCATGAATTTCAAATCATTTTCGTTAGCAATTAGTTATGTTGGATTTCTTTTTCTTTTTAACTCTTGTAATGTTGAACCAATAGATCCAGTTTTAGCTGATCAATTAGCTCAAAATAACTCATCTAATAACAACAATAATAATGGCGGCGGTTCTAATGGAGGTAATACCTCTGTTGCAGGAACTTACTTGTTAACAGCTTTTAACACATCAGTTCCAACTGATTTAAATGGAGATGGAACTTCTTCAATAAATCAAATGTCTGAAACTACATGTTTTAATAATAGTACTTTTATATTAAATTCAAATAATACTTTTAGCGCTACTGGAGGTGGTATAGATATTGATTTATCAGTTACTCCAAATGTTTTAACCTGTTTTACTGACCCCTCTACTAATGGTACATGGACATTAAACGGAAATCAACTTACTACAAATTATATGGAAGGTGGAGTAAGTTATACAGATGTTTTTACCGTCGTTGGTAATACATTAATAATTACTGAGCAAAACGGTGAAGTGGTTGGTATGGCTAATGGAAATCCTGTATTTTTAACATCTGATATTACAGCAATATATTCTAAACAATAACTTAGAATTTGAATTAATTAAATTAATCCGTCTTTATGGCGGATTTTTTTTAATGGCATAATCATTGTTTTATTTTGTTTATATTAGCTTAATAATACTTTTAGTTTAAACTAATCCAAATTACATTTATTTTAAAATAATTATATTAATATATAATGTCATATTGACTTAATTTATACCATGTCCAATCAAAAAATAATAACCTTTGACAGTTTGTCATTACAAGAATTTGATACTGAAGCAGAATTAATTCCGTTAATGACTCCCGAAGACGAAGAAGAAATGGCAAAAGAGGAGCTACCTGCTTCACTCCCTATTTTACCTTTACGGAATACTGTTCTTTTTCCTGGAGTAGTTATTCCGATTACTGCTGGAAGAGATAAATCGATTAAGCTTATTAATGAAGCTTATGCAGGTAGTAAAATAATTGGTGTAGTAGCACAAAAAAATGAAGAAGAGGAAGATCCGACTATTAATGATGTTTATCAATTAGGAACTGTAGCAAGAATTCTTCGTGTTTTAAAAATGCCAGATGGTAATATCACAGTCATTCTTCAAGGTAAAAAGCGATTTGAGATTGATGAAGTTATTTCCGAAACTCCTTATATTAAAGCAAAAGTAAAAGAGGTTTCTGAAAGCAAACCTAAAAAAAATGATAAAGAATTTTCTGCCATTGTTGACTCTATAAAGGAATTAGCAATTGAAATAATTAGAGAAAGTCCTAATATTCCTACCGAGGCTACTTTTGCAATTAAAAATATTGAAAGTCAGTCGTTTTTAATCAATTTTGTTTCTTCAAACATGAACCTTTCTGTAGAAGAAAAACAAAATTTATTGAACATGCATGTTCTTAAAGAACGCGCATTAGAGACTTTACGCTATATGAATGTAGAGTTGCAAAAAATGGAAATCAAAAACGATATCCAATCAAAAGTTCGTTTTGATTTAGATCAACAGCAACGAGAGTATTTCTTGCATCAGCAAATGAAAACCATTCAAGAAGAATTGGGTGGCGTTTCTAATGAACAAGAATTTGAAGAAATGCGTCAGCGTGCAAAATCTCAAAAATGGGATGAAAAAACGCAAATGCATTTTGAAAAAGAGTTTTCTAAAATGCAAAGAATGAATCCGCAAGCGCCTGATTTTGGTATTCAGCGTAATTATTTGGATTTATTTTTAGATTTACCATGGAACAAATATTCTAAAGATAATTTCGATTTAAAACATGCTCAAAAAATATTAGATCGTGATCATTTTGGATTGGAAGATGTTAAAAAAAGAATGATTGAACATCTTGCCGTTTTGAAATTGCGTAACGATATGAAATCGCCAATCATTTGTTTAACAGGGCCTCCAGGAGTAGGAAAAACTTCAATTGGAAAATCCGTTGCTGAAGCTTTAGGAAGAGAATATGTTCGTATTTCATTGGGTGGATTGCGCGACGAAGCAGAAATTAGAGGGCATAGAAAAACCTATATTGGAGCGATGCCAGGAAGAATTATCCAAAGTATTAAAAAAGCAAAAACATCAAACCCTGTTTTTATTTTAGATGAAATTGATAAACTTTCAATGAGTAATCAAGGAGATCCTTCTTCTGCATTGCTTGAAGTATTAGATCCAGAACAAAACAATTCTTTTTATGATAATTTCTTAGAATTAGGTTACGACTTGTCTAAAGTAATGTTTATTGCAACTTCAAATACAATGTCTACAATTCAGCCAGCACTTAGAGATCGTATGGAAGTAATAAAAATGGCGGGATATACTACGGAAGAAAAAGTTGAAATTGCGCGTCAGCATTTATTTCCAAAGCAATTAAAAGAACACGGATTGACAACTAAAGATTTGTCTATTGGAAAAAAACAATTAGAAAAAATCGTAGAAGGATATACCCGAGAATCAGGAGTTCGAAGTTTAGAACAAAAAATTGCTCAAGTGATTCGAAATGCAGCTAAATCAGTTGCTATGGATGAAGAATACAACAAAAAAGTATCCGACGAAGATATTATAAAAGTACTTGGTGCGCCAAGATTACAACGCGATAAAGCCGAAGGAAACGAAGTGGCAGGTGTAGTTACTGGCTTGGCTTGGACTTCTGTAGGTGGAGATATTTTGTTTATTGAGTC
>CAMCBB010000103.1 GCA_945872875.1 Flavobacterium psychrophilum | reverse complement strand
CCAATTTAGCGGTTCATTATACCAAAGGGAAAGGGTATTATGAAGAATACCAAAACAGCCAAAGTTTTTCCGATTATGGTTTAACTCCAATTGTTGTTAATGGCGCTACAATTGATGTAACCGATTTAATTCGACAAAAGTGGTTGGATAATGATTTTTATGGAACTACTTTTTCTGCAAATTATAAAGATGATAAATTAGATTTTATATTAGGTGGTGCTTATAACCAATATAAAGGAAAACATTTTGGAGAAGTAATTTGGGCAAGATATGCTTCAACATCCGAATTAGGAGATAAATATTATGATAATTATGGCAACAAAAACGATGGAAATCTATTTGCTAAAATCAGTTATCAGTTGACTCCTAAATGGAGTTTGTATGGCGATTTGCAATTCCGTCAAGTTCAATATCAAGCCAACGGTGTTGCCGCAGGAGAAGTTCATGATACTTTTAATTTTTTTAATCCAAAAGCAGGAATTACTTATAATGCAAACTCCAAGAACACCGTATATTTTTCGTTTGCAAGAGCAAATAGAGAACCTAATAGAACAGACTATGAAGGTGGAACTGTGAAGCCAGAAAAATTGGATGATTACGAATTAGGTTGGCGATTTACAGATAAGAAGGTACAATGGAACGCAAATATTTATTATATGGCCTATCAGAATCAGTTAATTCTTACAGGAAATTTAGATCCCGTAGGAAATCCAATACGATCAAATAGCGAAAAAAGTTATCGTTTAGGTTTGGAAATAGATGCTACAATAGCACTTTCTAAACAACTAAGTATTCGCCCTAATTTGACCTTGAGCGAGAATAAAAATGTGAATTTGAATGTGGACGGGGTAAATTATGGAAATAAAAATATCGCTTATGCTCCAAATGTTATTGCTGGAAATATATTTATCTACCAACCAAATAACAAATTGCAACTTTCTCTAATGTCTAAATTTGTAGGAGATCAATATTTAAATAACATCGAATTAAATGAAGCAAAACTGCCTAATTATTTTGTTAATGATTTGAATGTGTCGTATCAAATTTATCCTAAATCGATTTTTAAATCGATTGTATTTACTGGTTTGTGTAACAATATTTTAAGTAAAAAATACAGTTCTAATGGGTATATGTATGACATCTACCCGTATTATTACCCACAAGCGGGAAGAAATTTCTTAGTAGGTATGACTTTGAAATTTTAACTAATAAAAAAGCCAAGTAATTTACTTGGCTTTATTTATATTAATTAAAAATCCGTATAATATCGCCATTTACTTCTACACGATATTGTTTTAATGGATAGGGTTTCCCGGCGCTTTGTCCTGTAAATAAATTATAATTTTCATTCCCACAGGTGCAATTAGCATTAGATCCACTTAAGTTTAAGGTAGAGCAAGTTGTTAAATCTTGGTTAGGACAGGCACCATCCCAAGCTTTATACTCTCCTCCGGTATTAAAAACAATAACCCCCCTTGATGGACCATTTGCAGGATAAGCTTTTACAGCGTTTCCGGCAAAATTCAACCCACTATAACTTGGCAAGTTTTTATTTAAATCCATTGAAAAGCTATAATTAGGCAAATAGGGATTGTCATTATTAAACGAATCTTTGTTACAGCCCAGAAAAAAACAGGCAAAAAAAATCAGAATAAATGTTTTTTTCATTTTTAAAATAATTATCAAAAGATATGTTTAAAAAATTTATTTAGTTAACTTTGTATTGTATTATAAAACAAAAGTAGGAATTTAATACGCAAATTTGTTATCTTTGAAAAAAGAAATCCCGTCTTGATGGGATTTTTTCTATTTTATGATAAGGATTAAAAAAATTTAGAATACCAAATAACTTCTTAGAATTCACAAAGAAGAAAAAAGAAATGAAATTATGAGCACTGTATCTTATTACACCGCTGAAGGGCTAAAAAAATTAAAAGAGGAATTAGATTATCTAAAAAATGTGGCTCGCCCAAAAGCGTCTGCAGATATCGCTGAAGCAAGAGACAAAGGAGATTTGTCTGAAAATGCAGAATATGACGCTGCCAAAGAAGCTCAAGGTATGTTAGAAATGCGTATTGCTAAATTGGAAGAAATTCATTCTAATGCACGTCTTATAGATGAGAGTCATTTAGATACTTCGAAAGTATTGGTTTTATCGAATGTAAAAATCAAAAACCAAACCAACGGAATGGAAATGAAATATACTTTGGTTGCCGAAAGTGAAGCCGATTTAAAAACCGGTAAAATTTCAGTAACATCTCCTATTGGAAAAGGATTATTAGGAAAATCGGTTGGAGAAGTAGCAGAAATTATTGTTCCTAATGGTACTTTGAAATTCGAAATTTTAGAAATTTCTAGAGACTAATTATGTCTAGTATTTTTACCAAAATAGTACAAGGAGAAATCCCATGTTATAAAATAGCCGAAGACGATAAGTTTTTGGCTTTTTTGGATGTAAATCCAAATGCAAAAGGACATACTTTATGTGTTCCGAAGCAGGAAATCAACAAAATTTTTGATATTGAAGACGAGTTATATCTAGGATTAATGCAGTTTTCTAAAAAAATTGCTGTTGCGTTAGAAAAAGCAGTTCCATGTAAAAGAGTAGGCATGGCGGTAATCGGCCTTGAAGTACCTCATGCACATGTTCATTTAATTCCGTTAAACGAGATGGATGAAATGCGTTTTCAAAATAAAGTATCATTATCAAAAGAAGAATTTGAAGCTATTGTAAAAGCTATTCAAGAAAACTTGTAGGATTTATAAATTATTTTCTTTTCCCGTATATAATCTGAATCGTTGTGCCCTTATCAATTTCAGATTGTGCAACTCTAATTTTTCCTTTGTGGTATTCTTCAACAATTCTTTTTGTTAATGATAATCCAAGTCCCCAACCTCTTTTTTTGGTGGTAAACCCAGGTTCAAATACTTTGTTAAATTGATTTTTTGGAATTCCTTTTCCACTATCAGTAACATTAATTTTTACCTGCTTTCCAAACTTTTCAATACTTATTGTTAAACTCCCTTTTCCTTTCATTGCATCTATCGCATTTTTCATCAAGTTTTCTATGGTCCAGCTGTGTAATTCTGGGTTTAATGGGATGTAAATAGGCTCATTTGGAGCAATAAATTCAAAAGTAACTTGGTGAGAAAACCTCGATTTTAAATAATCAAAAGAAAGGTGCGTTTCTTCAATTAGATCTTTATTTACTAATGCAGGTTCCGATCCAATTTTAGAAAAACGATCAGTTATCGTTTGAAGTCGTTTAATGTCTTTTTCAATTTCTTCAATAATTGATTCTGAAATATTTTCACCTTTCATTATTTCTAGCCAACCTATTAATGACGATAAAGGAGTGCCAATTTGGTGAGCGGTTTCTTTTGCCATCCCTGCCCAAAGTTTGTTTTGGGTAGCCATTTTAGTGCTTTTATAAAAGTTATAAACCAATGCTCCAAAAAGGAAAATAACAAAAAACAGCGCAAAGGGATAATATTTTAAAATGTTTAATAAAGAAGAATCACCATAATACAATTTACGTATTTGGCCTTCAGAAATATTAATAATAATTGGTTCATTTTGATTCTTAAGTTTTTTTAATAAAGCATTTATTTTAACCTTATCACTTATAATACTAGCATCAATATTTATGTGATCTACAATTGTATCGTTTTCGGTGGCAATAATTGGAATAGTTGAGTTCTGAATAATTTGCAAAGGAAGTTCTACATCGGCATTAGGGTCTTCATTGTTCATTTTTTTTTGTGCCAATGCCCATTGTTGCATTTTTACTCGCTCTTCATTTTTAAATATTTGAAATAAAGAATAGGTATTCCATAAAATAATGCTCACTATAAAAAAGGAAGCCAATATTATGAACCATCGAGTAATATTTCTTTTCTCAGAAAATTGCATTTAAATTTTTTGTTTAAAAGTAAGAAAAAAATGATTGATGCCGAAAAATGAATTAGTTTTGAAATTAATAAATTGCACTAGCATTTTATATCTTTGTAAAAATTGATTTCATATGGTAACTATAAATCCAAAAGATATTGGAACGGTAAAGCTTCAAGGTTATTTGCAAAGTGCCATTGCGCCTAGGCCCATTGCTTTTGCAAGTACGGTAGATAAAAATGGAAAACCCAACTTGTCACCCTTTAGTTTTTTTAATGTTTTTAGTGCCAATCCACCAATTTTAGTTTTCTCACCAGCACGAAGAATTCGAGATAATTCAATTAAGCATACGCTTGAAAATTGTGAAGAAACTAAACAAGTGGTTATTAATGTGGTTAATTATGATATAGTACAACAAATGTCTTTGTCAAGCACCGAATATGCAGATGGTGTAAATGAATTTGTTAAGGCAGGTCTTACAGCACTTCCATCGGAAGTGGTAAAGCCCTACCGCGTAGCTGAAAGTCCGGTGCAAATGGAATGTATTGTAAACGATATCATCCCTCTAGGAACTGAAGGCGGAGCCGGAAATTTAATTATTTGTGAAGTAGTAAGAATACATATTAACGAAGCTGTTTTGGATGCTAACGGAATTATTGATCCAGCAAAAATTGATTTGGTTTCTCGTTTGGGAGGAAATTGGTATTCTAGAGCGAATCAAGGATTATTTGAAGTAGAAAAACCTTTGGCAACACTCGGAATTGGAGTAGATGCAATTCCTGATTTTATTATTGAAAGCGGAGTTTTTAATGGTAATGATTTAGGAAAATTAGGAAATGTAGAAGCGTTGCCAAGTGAAGAAGAAATTACTATATTTGTAAAACAAAATTTCGAAATAAAAGCAGTTTTGAGCGCCGATGATGAGGTAAAAAAATTCAAATTGGCTAAAGAATATTTAGAAAAAAACGAATCGTTAACGGCATGGAAAGTGCTTTTAGCAAAAAAATAAATTAAAGAATTATTATGGAAGTATTAGGAAAAGTAAAGGTTATTAACGCAGAGCAACAAGTAAGCGCTTCGTTTAAAAAAAGAGAATTAGTAGTTACTACAGACGAGCAGTATCCACAACATATTATGATTGAGTTTACTCAAGATAAATGTGATATTTTGAACAACTATTCAGCAGGAGATGCTGTAAAAGTTTCAATTAATTTAAGAGGTAGAGAATGGGTTAATCCACAAGGTGAAACTAAATATTTTAACTCTATTCAAGGATGGAGAATTGAAAAAATGCAAGCAGATGCTCCTGCAGCACAAGCTATGCAACCGGTTCCTGCAGCAGAAACTTTCGCTCCAGCAACAGATTTTAAAGAAGAAGAACACGACGATTTACCTTTTTAAAAGATAGAATTCATAAGATAGAAGTCAGAAGTTTAAGTGGTACTTGAATTTCTGACTTTTTTATTGAATTTGCAATGATTTAAACATGTATTTCCTAACCAAAGAACTGTATTTTCCACCCGTTGAAGAAGCCAATTATGAAGGTATTTTGGCTGTGGGAGGAGATTTAAGTATCGAGCGATTGTTGTTGGCTTATAAAAATGGTATTTTCCCTTGGTATGATTCGGATGATCCCATACT
>CAMCBB010000102.1 GCA_945872875.1 Flavobacterium psychrophilum | reverse complement strand
TGCTTTCTTTTGGGTAACTAAATACACTCCTACAAAAATTAATACTGCTGAAAGTAATTTCACCAAGCTCAGTTCATCTTTGCCAAGACCTATTGCAAAAATAGTAGCAAATAAAGGTTGTAAATAAATAAAAACCGCTACAGTGGTAGGTTTTAATTCCCGCATGGAAAGTAGGTTTAACAAATAAGTGAAAAAAGTAGAAAATACTACAACAAACCCAATTTTCCAATAAATAGCTTCCGGCATTCCTGCCCAAAAAATAGCATGAAATTCATTCCATCCAAATGGAAGTACCATAATGAATCCGAAAGTGTAGATCCATTTTACAAAAGTAAATGCATTGTATTTATCCATTAATTTTTTAACAATAATTAGATAAAAGGCATAGGAAACGGCATTAATAAATACTAATAAATTTCCAAGTGAAGCATTTGGAGCATTCGCTACCGATTTTCCATAAAGGATCAAGGTTATGGTTCCTGACAGGCCAAATAATATTCCGATTGCTTTTCTTTTTTTTATTCGTTCTTTCATAATAAAAGAAGACAAAATCAAGACAATCATTGGCGTAGTTACCATTAAAACGGCACCCATAATTGGCGAAGTATAACTCAACCCTTTAAAAAAAGTAAGCATATTTAAGGCAACTCCAAATAAAGCTGCGGCAATAATTCTAGGAAAATCTGCTAATTCAATTTTTTCTTTGGGTCCAAAAAAAGAAATCAGCCAAAAAAGCAATACAGACCCTCCCACTCGCATCGTGATAAATCCGAAAGGCGCTACATATTTTGGCATAACATCTTTGGCAATAGTAAAAGTCACGCCATATATTATGGAAACAAAAGTTGCGGCAAGGAGTGCCCAATTTCTTTTTGACATTAGTTTAAAACTTTAATTACTTCGGCGATATTTTTTTGGCTATTTCCAATGAAAATTTTGCCGTCAATAATAAAAACAGGACGACTCAAAAAAGTATAATGTTGCAACAAATACATTTTATAATCGGCTTCCAACAAGGTTTTGTTTTTTAAATCTAATGATTTATATAACTGCGCTTTTTTACTAAAAAGCGCTTCATAACTTCCAGAAAGCAAATGCATTTCTTCCAATTCTTTTTCGGTTATTGGGTTTTGACGAATGTCATGAAACTCCAATTTATTAGAATTGGGAAGCGATTTTATTATCTTTCTACAAGTATCGCAAGAAGCTAAATAGAATATTTTATTTGCCATAATAACTTTTTGCAAAGGAAATTCATTTCCAACATATAAACTGTATTTTTATAAAAAAATAACCGATTAATAAATTGCTATTTTGGAGTTAATTCAGAAATAACTTACTCTTTAAATATTTAAAAAACTTAGTACCTTTGACAAAATTTATATCCAATGAAATTCAATACTAAAGTAATACATGGTGGGCAACACCACGAAAAAATAACAGGAGCAGTGATGACTCCTGTATTTCAAACCTCAACCTATGTACAAAAAAGCCCAGGGCAACCTGTGGGGGATTATGAGTACAGTCGTGCTGCAAATCCTACTCGTCAAGCGTTAGAAGATGCTTTAGCATCTATTGAAAATGGAGCTAGAGGATTGGCTTTTGCATCCGGATTGGCAGCTACCGATTGCTTATTAAGAATGTTTAAAGCAGGAGATGAAATCATTGCTATGGATGATTTATATGGAGGAACATATCGATTATTTACTCGTTTATATAAAGCCAGCGGAATCAAATTTCATTTTGTAGACATGAACGATTTGGAGAAATTCGAATCCTTAATTAATGAAAATACAAAATTAGTTTGGGTTGAAACGCCAACAAATCCATTAATGAAATTGGCCGATATTCAAGAAATTGCTAAAATCACAAAAAAAAACAAATTACTTTTTGCTGTTGACAATACTTTTGCAACGCCTTATTTGCAAAAACCCCTTGATTTAGGTGCTGATATTGTAATGCATTCTGCAACCAAATATCTTGGTGGCCACTCGGATGTTATTGCAGGAGCCTTAATAATAAAAGACAAAGATTTGGGTGATGAATTACACTTTAAGCAATTTGCAACCGGAGGAACACTTGGGCCAATGGACAGTTATTTGGTTTTAAGAGGAATTAAAACATTGCATTTACGCGTTCAAAGACATTGTGAAAACGGAATGAAAGTGGCTGAATTCTTAAGCAACCACCCCGAAGTAGACCGCGTTTATTATCCTGGTTTACCAGATCATCCAAATCATGCAATTGCTAAAAAACAAATGAGCGGTTTTGGGGGTATGGTTTCCTTTACTTTCAAATCAGGAAAAAAAGCAGATTCAATTTCATTTTTAGAAAAACTAAAAGTATTCACTTTAGCAGAATCATTAGGAGGAGTTGAATCGTTAGCCAATCATCCTGCATTAATGACACATGCCTCGATACCAGAAGACAAACGACTTGAAGTTGGAATTACGGATGACTTAGTTCGACTTAGTACAGGAGTTGAGGATATTGACGATTTACTTGCTGATTTAGAACAAGCATTTCGTTAATAATTAATTAAAGTAATATATATATCCTAAATTTAATCCAACGCACCAATCGTTACTTTGGTTTTCTTTATAGATATTTTTATTAGGATTTAATCCATCTACCCAATCAGAGAAAAAGTATTGTGCTCTTAATTCGGTAGATAATGAATGGTAATAAGACAACTTTATTCTTGTTCCAATAGCTCCTGTAAGCGAAGCAACTGTTAAAGAGCCATTCATAAATCCGTCATAATATTTTTGAGGTGTTGTGATGGTTGTTCCCATTTCACCTAGAGTTGATTTAGCAGTTACACTTACATAATTAATGTGAGGACCAAAACTTAGGTATGGACTAAAAGTGGAGCCTCTATTATAATCATCCGTTTTTAATGGGTAATATTCTACTTGAAACCCTAAAGAGATAAACGAATTTGATCCATACATTCCACGAAGCTGATTGGTAAATAAAGATGTACTTGAGGGATCTACATATTTACCATAATGTTTTAAACTGGATTGAGTATATAAAATTTCTAATCTTAATTTGAAATTATCTTCTAAACCTTTAAAATTATTAATTGTTGATAAGTAATAAGAAGCGCCAATTGTAAAACCGTTATTTTTTTCAAAATTTTCAAAATTACCTCTTTCTCCATAATCTGACTTAAAAAAAACTGGACCAGAAGAAAAACCAATTTCATTATAACTTCCCCAACCTTGAGAGTAAGTAGAAATTGAAAGTAGGATAATAATTAAAAATTGTGTTTTCTTAAACATTATTGTTTTTTTCATTTATTTAATCAACAAATATATAAAAACATCATAAGTTATAAAATAAAAAATTACTTATTTATTTTTTAAAAAATTGATAATAAATTTGATTTGTATCAACAATTCAATTTTTAATAAAAGTTTTTTGAGTAACAAAAAATTATGAGAATTTAAAAAAAATAGTGACAATATTTTAATAAAATGTATATTTGTCAAACATTTCGAAATCGATTTCTTAAAAATTAATATTATCATTTATGTCACAAAGTATCCAAAACTTTATTGAAGCTGTTGCTAAAAAAAACCCTAACGAATCTGAATTTTTACAAGCTGTTACTGAAGTTGCAGAAACAGTAATTCCTTTTATTGAAGAAAATAAAAAATACGAAGGCAAAATGCTTTTGGAGAGAATGGTTGAGCCAGAAAGAGTAATCATGTTCCGTGTAACTTGGATTGATGATGCTGGAAAAACTCAAGTTAATCGTGGTTACAGAATTCAAATGAACTCTGCAATAGGACCATACAAAGGAGGAATTCGCTTCCACCCTTCTGTAAATTTAAGTATATTAAAATTCTTAGCTTTTGAACAAACTTTCAAAAACAGTTTAACTACTTTACCAATGGGTGGAGGAAAAGGTGGAGCAGATTTTGATCCAAAAGGAAAATCAGATATTGAAATCATGAAATTCTGTCAAGCGTTTATGACAGAATTATCAAAACATATTGGTGCTGATACCGATGTTCCTGCAGGAGATATTGGAGTTGGTGGAAGAGAAGTTGGTTACATGTTTGGTCAATATAAAAGATTAAGAAATGAATTTACTGGTGTATTAACTGGAAAAGGAATTTCGTTTGGAGGATCTTTAATTCGTCCTGAAGCTACCGGGTATGGTGATGTGTATTTTGCACAAAGCATGCTTGGAACTAAAGGTGATAGTTTTTCAGGAAAAATTGTAGTCGTTTCTGGTTCAGGAAATGTAGCACAATATGCAACTGAAAAAGCAACTCAGTTAGGCGGAAAAGTAGTTACTATGTCAGATTCGTCTGGATATATCTATGACGCAGACGGAATTACAGCTGAAAAATTAGCTTATGTAATGGAAATTAAAAACGTGAACTACGGAAGAATTTCTGATTATGTAACTAAATATCCAAACGCAAAATTCGTAGCTGGAAAAAAACCTTGGGAAGTAAAATGTGATATTGCGCTTCCTTGTGCTACACAAAACGAATTAAACGAAGAAGAAGCAAAAACATTGGTTGCAAACGGATGTATTTGTGTTGCTGAAGGTGCTAACATGCCTTCAACTCCAGAAGCCGTTTTAGTATTCCAAAAAGCTAAAATATTATTTGCTCCAGGTAAAGCATCTAATGCAGGTGGAGTAGCAACTTCTGGTCTTGAAATGTCACAAAACTCGTTGCGTTTAAGCTGGACTTCAGAAGAAGTTGATGACAGACTTAAAGCAATTATGGCAAATATTCACGCAGCTTGTGTAAAATATGGTTCTGATTCAACTGGTTATGTTGACTATGTAAAAGGAGCAAATATTGCAGGTTTCGTTAAAGTTGCCGATGCCATGCTTGCGCAAGGAATTGTATAAAAACAATTTTAATCTATATAAACAACCTTCTTTCTTTATCGGAAAGAAGGTTTTTTTATTGCATGATATGAAAACACAAATAAATGCGTTTTATAGTATCTTTGTTGTCAAATTTTATTGAAAAATGCTTAAAAGAATTGTATTCTTAATCCTATCATTAGTAGCTGTTTCTGGTTATTCTCAAAATAATCAAAAATGGAAAGGCTATTTTTCATACAATCAAATTACTGATATTTCTGAAGCTTCTGAGAATATTTTTGCTTCCTCTGAAAATGCCTTTTTTTCAAAAAACCTAAACACAAACGACCTTAAAACAACCACCTCTATTGATGGATTAGAGGCAGAAACAATAACCGCATTTTACCACAGTGATTCGGTAAATAAATCTTTTGTAGGAAATAGTAATGGGCTGCTGTTGGTAGTAAATGCAGATGGTACTTTTTTATACAAAACCGGTATTCGAGATGAAGTACCTGTCCCGGGAGGAATTAAACAAATCAATCATTTTTTAGAATACAACAACAAGCTATATATTTCTACCAATTATGGAATTACCCTATTTGATTTAAACACCTTTGAATTTGGAGACACCTATTATATGGGGCCCGCTGGAAATTACATATCGGTAAAACAAACTTGTATTACCAATGGTTTTATCTATGCTGCAACCCAAGGAAA
>CAMCBB010000101.1 GCA_945872875.1 Flavobacterium psychrophilum | reverse complement strand
GCGTCATCTTCTGCTTCGTTGTATTCATGATCTTCCGACATCATAAATGAAGTTGGATTTTTAATAAAATCATGTCCTTTATCAGAAACTTTAATGATTCCGTAGGTTTCGATATCTTTAGTTAATAAACCATCAACCAAAACTTGTCTTATCAAGGCCATCCAATAGCGTTCTTCTTGATCGCTTCCGCAGCCAAAAAAGCTTTGAGAGTCAGTTCTGTGTGCTTTAATTGTTGCATTTACCCTACCTATTAAAGTATAAACAACTTCTTTTGATTTATATAAATACTTGGTATCTCGAACAACTTCTAATAATTTTTTGACATTATCTTTCGCTTCAATTTTTACTTTCGGATTGCGAACATTATCGTCCATATCTGCTCCTTCTCCGGTTTCACTATCAAATTCTTCACCGAAATAATGCAATAAGAATTTACGACGAGACATTGATGTTTCGGCGTAAGCCACTACCTCTTGAAGCAATGCAAAACCAATTTCTTGCTCGGCAACTGGTTTCCCCGACATGAATTTTTCTAACTTCTCAACATCTTTATAAGAGTAATATGCCAAGCAATGCCCTTCGCCACCATCACGACCCGCACGACCGGTTTCTTGATAATAACTTTCCAACGATTTTGGAATATCATGGTGAATTACAAAACGAACATCTGGCTTGTCAATTCCCATTCCGAATGCAATAGTTGCCACCACCACATCTACATCTTCCATTAAGAACATGTCTTGATGTTTGGCACGCGTTTTAGCATCCAAACCTGCGTGATAAGGCACCGCACTGATTCCGTTTACTTGTAAAACTTCGGCAATTGCCTCTACTTTTTTTCGACTTAAACAATAAATAATACCTGATTTTCCTTTATGCTGTTTAATAAATCGAATGATATCCGATTCGATGTTTTTAGTTTTGGTGCGTACCTCGTAAAATAAATTAGGTCTATTAAACGATGCTTTAAAAGTATTGGCATCAGACATATCTAAGTTTTTCAGAATGTCTTCTTGCACTTTAGGTGTTGCGGTTGCAGTCAATCCAATTACCGGAACATCACCTAAATGCTTAATTATGGTTCTTAAATTTCTATATTCTGGTCTAAAATCATGACCCCACTCCGAAATACAGTGTGCTTCATCTATGGCAATAAAAGAAATGGGCACCGATTTTAAAAAATCGATGTATTCTTCTTTAGTTAAAGACTCTGGCGCAACATAAAGTAGCTTGGTAATTCCTGAGGTTATATCTTTTTTTACTTGATTGATTTCGGTTTTAGTTAAAGAGGAATTCAATACATGGGCAATTCCATCTTCTGAAGATACACTACGAATAGCATCCACCTGGTTTTTCATTAAGGCAATTAATGGAGAAACTACAATCGCAGTTCCTTCCTGAATTAATGCGGGCAATTGATAGCATAATGACTTACCCCCGCCAGTAGGCATAATTACAAAAGTGTTTTTCTTAGCAACAATACTTTTAATGACTTGCTCTTGCAATCCTTTAAATTGATTGAAACCAAAATATCTTTTTAATTCTTTGTGTAGGTCAATTAGATTTGAATTCATTATTACTTAATAGTATTTTTACATAAATTTGCAAGGTTAAATATACAAAATACTTTTTCTCTTACAAACATTATAAAAAATCTATTTTGATTACAAAAGAAAAAATAATTACCTCGGCCAAAAAAACAATTCTCTCTGAGAGTGAATCGATAGCAAAACTATCTGATTATATTAATGATAGCTTTTATGAAGCGGTTAATCTAATTTATAACTTAAAAGGAAGATTAGTTGTTACCGGAATTGGCAAAAGCGCCATTATTGCTCAAAAAATTGTTGCCACTTTAAATTCTACAGGAACTCCTGCTTTATTTCTTCATGCATCGGAAGCGATTCATGGAGATTTAGGAATGATTCAAGAAGGAGATGGCGTTATTTGTATTTCAAAAAGTGGCAATAGTCCAGAGATCAAAGTATTGGTTCCTTTATTAAAAAGGTTTGGTAATAAATTAATTGCCATCACTGGAAATACTTCTTCTTTTTTAGGAAAAGAAGCCCATTTTACTCTAAATACTTTTGTAGAAAGCGAATCGTGCCCAAATAATTTAGCGCCAACAAACAGTACAACTGCCCAACTTGTTATGGGAGACGCCCTTGCAGTTTGTTTAATGGAAATGAAAGCATTTAGTGCTGAAGATTTTGCTATTTATCATCCTGGAGGAGCTTTAGGAAAAAAATTGTTACTTAGAGTCAAAGACATGTTGGATTCCTCAAGAAAGCCAAGTGTAAATTCTGATTCAAGTGTTAAAAATGTAATCGTTGAAATTTCTGAAAAGAGACTGGGAGTTACAGCTGTTCTTGAAAACAATTCTGTTGTTGGTATCATAACAGATGGTGACATTAGAAGAATGCTAAATAAAACAGAAACCATCACCGGATTAACTGCTAAAGAAATTATGACGGTTAACCCAAAAACAATAAAATCAACAGATATGGTTGCGGATGCTTTTAATATTATGGAAGACCATTCTATAACCCAACTTGTCGTTGTTGATGAAGGTGAATATAAAGGAGTGATTCATTTGCACGACATCTTAAAAGAAGGAATTGTATAATGGCAAAAAAAGAGACTAAAGAAATGTCCTTCATGGACCATCTAGAAGATTTAAGATGGTTGTTTGTAAGAAGTACTTTTGTGGTTATTGGTATTGCATGTGCCTGCTATTTCATAGATGATTTTATTTTTGACACAATTATTTTTGGCCCCAAAGATCCTAATTTTGTCACCTACCGGTTTTTTTGTGAAGTAACTCATTATTTTGGTGTGGATGATACTTATGCTTGTGCACAAGAATTTAATTTCAAAATTCAAAATCAAGAAGTTAGTGGTCAATTCTCCATGTATTTATGGACCTTAATTACCGCAGGTTTTGTTATTGGGTTTCCATACATTTTATGGGAAGTATGGAAATTTATTCGTCCTGCTTTATATGAAAAAGAACGCAAAATGGCAGGAAGTTTCATTCTTGTTTCTTCCATTTTGTTTTTTATCGGAGTTTTGTTTGGCTATTATATTATAGCACCTTTATCAATAAATTTCTTTGCCACCTTTAATGTGAGTAAAGAAATAGAAAATATTTTTACAGTTGACTCCTATGTTTCTATGATGAAAATGTCAATTGTTGCTAGCGGTATCGTATTTGAGTTACCAATAATCATCTATTTCCTTGCGAAATTAGGATTAGTAACACCTGATTTTCTTAGAAAATACAGAAGATATGCAATCGTTATTATATTGATATTAGCTGCAATCGTAACACCTCCAGATATTCCAAGTCAAATAATTGTTTCGATTCCTATATTATTGCTTTATGAAGTGAGTATATTAATTGCGTCAATTGTTGCAAAAAAAACTGAAACTAATGAGTAATCCAGTACAAGAATTTAATAACTATCGTTCAAAAATGAACGAAAAGTTGTTGGCTGACAATAATAAAATTGTAAAGCGAATTTTTAATTTAGATACGAACGCTTACGCGGAAGGCGCGCTTGATGTAAAGACTAAAGAATTATTAGGCTTGGTTGCATCTGCTGTTTTACGATGTGACGACTGCATAAAATACCATCTAGAAACCTCCTATAAAGAAGGAATCACTAAAGAAGAAATGATGGAAGCCATGGGAATTGCCACTCTTGTAGGCGGAACCATTGTGATTCCGCATTTAAGAAGAGCCTACGAATTTTGGGAGGCATTAGAAGAAAATGGTCGCTAATTCAATTTTAGATTGCAACTAAATAATTGTTAAATATAAAGTAGTTCAAAACCATTATTTGTTTATTTGCAAAAGAAAAACTCAGAACCATAGATTAATAAAATGAAATTAAGAGCAGAAAATTTAGTAAAAACCTATAAAGGACGAAGTGTTGTAAAAGGGATTTCTGTTGAAGTAAATCAAGGTGAGATTGTAGGGTTATTGGGTCCGAATGGTGCCGGAAAAACGACTTCATTTTATATGATTGTAGGTTTAGTAAAACCAAATTCTGGTCATATTTACCTAGATGATACAGATATTACAGAATATCCAATGTATAAGAGAGCTCAAAACGGAATTGGTTATCTAGCTCAAGAGGCTTCTGTGTTTAGAAAATTAAGTATTGAAGATAATATTCTAAGTGTTTTGCAATTAACCAATCTTTCCAAAGAAGAGCAAATTGCCAAAATGGAAAGTTTAATTGCCGAATTTAGTTTGGAGCACATTCGAACAAATAGAGGTGATTTACTTTCGGGAGGTGAAAGAAGAAGAACAGAAATCGCACGTTGTTTGGCTACCGATCCTAAATTCATTCTACTAGACGAGCCCTTTGCCGGAGTTGACCCTGTAGCCGTTGAAGACATCCAACGCATTGTAGCGCAACTAAAAAATAAAAATATCGGAATTCTTATTACCGACCATAACGTACAAGAAACTCTAGCCATTACCGACAAAACCTACTTAATGTTTGAAGGGGGAATTCTTAAAGCAGGTATTCCAGAAGAATTGGCTGCCGATGAAATGGTTCGTAAAGTTTATTTGGGTCAGAATTTCGAATTAAGAAAAAAGAAGTTAGAATTCTAAACATATAAAAACCTGAAACTACTTTTTTGCTAAAACAGTATTCAATACAGAAAGCAAAACATAGGTTAAAATAATTAATGGTACGGCAAGAAATTGCAAAGTGATAACCATTGTTATAGAAGCTATTAAAAATCCTATTTGCAGTTTGTATTTTTGAAAACTAAAATCTTTTATTTTCAGAGAAAATAAAGGGATTTCAGCATTCATAACATAGGCACTTACTGCAGTAATTGCAAGCAAAACCCATTGATTATTTACATAAGTTGCTACAAAAGAATTAGAAATTAGCGGCAAACTCATAATAAATAAACAATTTGCAGGAGTTGGCAAACCAATAAATGAATCAGATTGACGGTTATCAATATTAAAATTAGCCAAGCGATAACAAGCGCCCAAAGTGATAATAAATCCTAAATAGGGTAAAAAATAATTTGTAGAAAATTCTCCAAAGCTTAACATGCAGAACATAACAAAACCTGGAACAACTCCACTAGTAACCATATCTGCCAAGGAATCTAATTGTACTCCTAAAGGACCTGAAGCATTAAATTTTCTAGCAAAATAGCCATCAAAGAAATCAAAAAATATTCCTAGAGCTACAAAGTAAAATGCCATATCAAATTTTAAATTGGCAACCATTACAATGGCAATACATCCGCTAAGCAAATTAAGCAGCGTCAAGAAATTAGGAATGTGTTTTTTGATGTCCATTTTTGAAATTTTAATAACGACAAATTTAGTACAATAAGTTTTAGTTAAGTGCGTTTTTTATAGAGATTTTTATTTTGAAAATCAATAAACAATTTTATTTTCAAATAGGTGGAAGTTTGCTCGGTAATAATTTCTATTTTTGAAGTACAAAACTAATTAGCGTTTAATAAAACAATACCATTGAAGAAAATAATATTCTTTTTCTTTATCCTAACCAATGTAAGCTATAGCCAAGCCGTTAGAAAATATTCAAATGAATTTATGAATATTGGTGTCGATGCAGCTGCATTAGGAATGTCGAATGCGGTGGTTTCTCATACTAATGATGCAAATTCGGGTTATTGGAATCCGGCGGGTTTGATTGGAATTGCAGATGGTCAGGTGGCCGTGATGCACGCTAGTTATTTTGCCAATATTGCGCAATATGATTATGCTACTTATGCAAAACCAATAGATGATCAAAGTGCATGGGGAATTTCGATGATTCGATTTGGTGTAGACGACATATTAAATACCACCCAACTTATTGACGC
>CAMCBB010000100.1 GCA_945872875.1 Flavobacterium psychrophilum | reverse complement strand
TCTAAATTGACCACTTTAACATTTATACCAGAATAATTTCTGTGAAAATTCGCCAATTTTTCTGCTTGGGGATTTAATGAACGAGGGGTAATGATTAAATAATCTATATCTTGAAAAACGCCTTGATTGTTATTAAAAATGGTTCCTTTTAAATTTTGATTAGCAACAGATGGATTCGAATCTTTAGAGGGAGAATATGTGTCCGATAAATCAAGGGCAATATAATTTTTTGCTTGGCCTAAGATTGTTTTAAACGAAAAATTACTTTGTCCGTTATTAGCATAAGAACCTATGTTGTAAATATCAGTAATATCCCAAACTTGAGAAATTCCAGTTGTATTAGAGAATTGATATTGCCCAATTCCCGTTAAAGTACTAGCTGCATTATAAGAAAATCGAAATTGTTTTCCGTAGCCAACCAAATTACTTTTTGCTTTTATACAGATGTAATCTAAATACCCTTTGGAAGTTGGAACTCCATTGTTGTTGTAATTTAGTTTAATACTAATATTTGTAGTTGCAGGAAATGTAGTATTTGAGGGTAAATTTCCTTCAGCCGCTGCTTTTCCAGAATTCAATGTTACATCTACCATGTTAAGTGTTCCTAGATTTGCTCCATTTGCAGTTGCAACAAAAGAAGTAGTAACAACCGAATTAGCTCCGGTATGAATTGCTATGCTAGCTGGTGTATTTGTGTCAATGTTTGGAAATGAGAAATCGAAAGTTTGTTCGTTTTTTGTGCTAAAATCTTCTCCAAACCAAGTTCTTCCTAGTCGACCAATGTTAATTAAATCAACTTCGTGAAATTGATAATGATCAAATGATGTTATGGTAGTTGTTGGTGTTCCTGTAGGTTCAGAAATTGCATTTATTCTTTTGCCATTTGTAGCTCCAACGGTTATGTAATAATAAGATTTGTCGGCATATAAATTTAAATTAGTATTGTTTTCGGCACTCCAATTATCCATTCCTTCTCCATAAAATAGTATGTAGTCGTCGTCATTAAAAGCGCCGTCAGATTCTCCTGCAACTTGAATGGCGTTTTCAATTAGGTCGTTTGGATACGGGGCATTATTTGATAATGGAGCCATTTTCCCGCCAAGACCATATATTTGGATTTTTTGTGGATCTATAGAGTTTGGATTAAAACCTAAATCAAATAAAAAACTTTTAGTGATTTTATAAACACCAGATTTTTCAACATAAAATCGTTTCCAGGTTCCAGTTGATAAAACCGAATTAGCTATTGCAGAAGTTGAATTAGTTGAAACTAGTTTGTTTCCAAACGAAGTTTTATTAAAATAATAATTTAAAGACAGCACTTTTTTATATCCAGATTCGTCTTTAATTATTGGCGAAAACGAAAGGTAGCAATAATTTTGATCTCTCGAGTTTATAGCTTTTACAGAAGCTTTTATTGTGTTATTTATTTCCGATTTTGATAAATCTCCAATTTTTGATTCAGAAATGGATTCGTAAACAATATTGGTAACTTGAAGTGAATTTTCGTCAATAATATAATCTACTGGAATTTTCTTTATATAAAGAAGCGATCTATTATGAAAGTTAAAATTATAGCTATCTGATAAAAACTGAGGGATTTGTATCTTGGTTTCTTCAATTGCATATTCTGTTTTAGCGATCCAATCAATTAAGATTGTACCGCTTTGTTGTGCATTTGCAAAGCAACTTGTAATAATAAAAATAAAAGCAAGAATATTTTTCATTGAATATGAAAACGAAAATATGTTGTAAATATTACTATTGGGTAAAATTAAAATTAATAATTAGTTTATGCAATAATAAATAAGTGGCTGCGTTATTAAAATATGTTGAAAAATATTTTTTCTAATTTTTAAAAAAGTTGTTGCAATTTCAAGGTTAATTCTTATATTGCGACTCGAAATTTATTATCTACTTAAGTATGAAAGTAAACAAATTTATGGCAATGAGACTATTATTTGTATTAGTAATCTCGGTTAGTATTACAAGTTGTAGCAAAAAATCAAGTTCTAATTCGGGTTCAAAAGGAACTGGATGGAAAATTAATGACAAAAAAGGGGGATTCCAGTATGCTTCTAAGTTTAAAAAACAAGAAACTGGGCCTGGTTTGGTATTTGTTGAGGGTGGAACCTTTACTATGGGTAAAGTTCAAGATGATCCTATGCACGATTGGAATAATACACCAAATCAACAACATGTTATGTCCTTTTATATGGATGAAACAGAAGTTACTAACTTGATGTACATGGAATATATTGACTGGACTAAGAGAGTATTCCCTCCAGAGCAAGATAATTATAAAAATATCTACGAAGGCGCTTTGCCAGATACATTAGTTTGGAGAGATCGTTTAGGTTATAATGAAACGATGACAAATAACTATTTAAGACATCCTGCTTATGCAGAATATCCTGTAGTTGGTGTGAATTGGATTCAGGCAACTGAATTTAGTAAATGGAGAACAGATCGTGTAAACGAATCGGTATTAGAGAGAGAAGGGTACTTGAAAAAAGATGCAAAAGTTCTTGATGTTAAAGCAGATGCAATTTTTAATACAGATACTTATTTAGCTGCTCCTTCAAAAACTTTTGGAGGTGATGATAAAATTGTATTAAAAGGTAGAAAAAACTCTAAAGCTGCTGGTAAAGGTGGAACTAAAGGACCTGGTGGAACAACTAAGCCAGCAACTAACGTTTATGCTCAAAGAACATCGGGTATTATTTTGCCAGAATATCGTTTACCAACAGAGGCTGAGTGGGAATATGCTTCCGCATCTGATATAGGACAAAGAGAGTACAATACTTACAAGGGTCAAAAGAAATATCCTTGGTCTGGAAGTTATACACGAACAAGTAAAAGACAAATTAAAGGAGACCAATTGGCTAACTTTAAACAAGGAAAAGGAGATTACGGCGGAATCGCTGGTTGGTCTGATGATAATGCAGATATTACTAACAAAGTAAAATCATATCCACCAAATGACTTTGGATTATATGATATGGCAGGTAACGTTGCCGAATGGGTAGCTGATGTTTACCGTCCAATCGTTGATGACGAAGTAAGTGATTTTAACTACTATAGAGGTAATGAATTTACCAAAAATAAAATTGGTACTGACGGTAAAGTTGAGTTAGTTACTTCAGAAACTCAAAAATTTGATACTTTATCAAATGGAAGACTTATGTCAAGAAACTTTATTGGTCAAATTGCTCAAGTTCCTGTTGATGAAAAAGAAACTTATTTAAGACAAAACTTCGATAAGAGTAATGAGAAAAATTATAGAGATGGTGATAAACAATCATCAAGATATTTTGATTTTGGTGCTTCTGAAGAAGGTGAAGGAAAGTTAAAAGCTGAGCAAAGAATGTATGATTCTCCAGAACACACTATAAAAGCAGATAGTATTGGTAATATTATTCGCAAATATGATAATTCTAATAAAAGAACTACTCTGATAAACGACGATGTTAGAGTTTATAAAGGAGGATCTTGGAGAGACAGAGCATATTGGTTAGATCCTGCACAAAGAAGATATTTTCCACAAGATATGGCAACTGATTATATCGGATTTAGATGTGCAATGTCTAGAGTTGGTCCAAAATCAGATTTCAAAAAATCTGCAAGAAACAAAAAAAGATAATATTTATAATTAAATATAGCAAAAGCCCTTTTATTAGGGCTTTTTGTTTTTTAAAATAGATTTGTAATGACAATTAGCGAAATTCATAAATTATTTCTCAGCTGTTCTTCAGTAGTTATTGATACGCGAAAAATCACTCCAAAATCCTTTTTCGTGGCCTTAAAGGGAGAACGATTTGATGCCAATACTTTTACAAAGGAAGCATTAGCTAATGGAGCTTCTTATGTGCTTATTGATAATAAGGATTATTTTATTGATGAAAGAACTATACTTGTAGAAGATGGTTTAACTGCACTGCAGCAATTGGCTAAATACCATCGCGAATATTTAAAGATTCCAATTATAGCTTTAACCGGAAGTAATGGGAAAACCACAACTAAGGAGTTGATAAATGTAGTCCTGTCTAAAAAGTACAATACCAAAGCCACAATTGGTAATTTAAATAATCATATTGGTGTTCCTTTAACGCTGCTTTCATTTACTTCTGAAACCGAAATTGGAATCGTTGAAATGGGTGCTAACCACCAAAAAGAAATAGAATTTTTATGTGCAATCGCGTTGCCTGATTATGGTTATATTACCAATTTTGGTAAAGCCCATTTAGAAGGTTTTGGCGGAGTAGAAGGGGTGATAAAAGGCAAAAGCGAAATGTATACCTATCTGAAATCAAATAACAAAAAAGTGTTTGTTAATTTAGATGATGCAATTCAAAGTGAAAAAACTAGTGTTATGGATCGAATTACTTTTGGTCAAAATTTCACTGATGCTTCAACAGCTATAACTAATGTTATTGCAAATCCATTAGTTGAATTGCAATTTCATGGACTTACAGTTAAGTCCAATTTAATTGGATTGTATAATGCAAATAATATTAGTGCAGCAATTACCATTGGAGTTTATTTTGAGGTTACAGATAAAGATATTAAGGATGCCATTGAAAGTTATATTCCAGAGAATAATCGATCTCAATTGCTAAATAAAAATTCTAATGAGATAATCTTAGATGCATATAATGCAAATCCGAGTAGTATGCTTGTTGCTTTGCAAAATTTCTTGCAATTGGATAAAAAAGATAAGGTAATTATTATTGGTGACATGTTTGAATTGGGCGAAGAAAGTCTTGCAGAACATCAATCGATAGTTAACTTTTTAAAAATGAATGAATCGGTTGCCTGTTATTTTATTGGAAACGATTTTTATTCAAATAAAGTAGAGCAAACCAATTTCAGTTTTTATAAGGATTTTGATTCATTTGCAGCATTCCTGCAAACAATCAAGTTTAAAAACAACGCTATATTAATTAAAGGTTCTCGAGGAATGGCTTTAGAAAGGGTTCTTGAATATATTTAAAATAAAAAAGCTCCACAAAGTGGAGCTTTTTTATTTCTTTAGTTTACAACTTAATTCCTTAAACTAAAATTATATTTAATTGTACCAACTTGTTTTTCAGTTCCATCTGGACTTGGACTCCATTTTGTATTTAAAGCAGCAATTTTTGCTTGTGATGCTAAACAAGCTGCAGTATTAGTAGTTCCTCTTGCGCCTGGTTTTGCTTCTATCACTTTTCCATCTTTGTTTACAGTAATTTGCACTACTACCGTACCTTCTTCATTGCAATTGTAAATAGGTTGAGGCTTGCTTATAGCCATTCTTCCATTTAAATCATACCCTGATCCATTTCCTTTTCCATTACCACTTCCGTTTCCGCCGCCACTTCCAGATCCGGTTCCAGCTCCAGTACCTGTGCCTTTTCCGCTTCCGTTTCCTCCGCCAGAACCACCTCCTGAACCACCATTTCCGGTATATCCTTTTGAATTAATGTCGCCGTTTTCACGCCCTTGATTTCCTGCAGTTTTAGAATTTCCATCGCCCCCTTTTTTGTTTCCTTTTAAAAGATTAGCCACCGCATCATCCACTTTTCGTTCCACCGGTTTTTTTACTTCAACCGGTTTCACAACCTCTGGTTTGGTAATTACTTTAGGATTTTTTACAGGTTCGTTTTTAGGGATAACCACATCCATTTTATCTACTTCAGCATCCTGAGAAATAATATCTTCTTGAGGTGTTTCTTCAACAACTACCAATTTGGTGTTGGTTTTCACATCGAGCTCTTTGCTGTCAAAATTAGCTCCCGAACCGAAATCAGTGTCACCAAAATTAACAGTAACTCCGCCACCACCTCCGCCACCTGTCATAGCTAAAAGTTCTTCATCCGAAGGAGGCCAAAAACTAATTAAATATAAGATACAAAGAAGTAT
>CAMCBB010000099.1 GCA_945872875.1 Flavobacterium psychrophilum | reverse complement strand
ATTGATATTTTACTAATTAATAGTAATGTTATCTATATTACAATTTGTTGTTTGTAAACTTGATCCAGGGATATTACTTCCTGTATATTCAAAAACAAAATACCCATTTCCTTGAATTGTTGTTGGAATAGTATAAGTTCCAGCCGAGGTAAATGAGGAAGTAGTAGCCGTAGGGAAATTAAAACTAGATGAAATATCATACAATGTAGCATTAGATAGTTTTTCGCCAGGCACATAATTCATAGTTCTATAAACTTTTAATCCAAAAGCAGAACTGAAGAAATCGGCATCAACTTGAAATGACAATGTATTAGCAGCAGTAAAGTTTACTGGAACAATAAAGTAAGATTTGTTGCTTTCAAGGTCACCACCATAAGCAGACATTTGAATGCATTTAGTACTGTTTACCGATTTTACTATCCAATCTTTTGTTCCTGATGTTGCAAAATTTAGATAGTTTGGAAATCCTTTTTGATTAACCACAGCACTTTCAAAATTTTCTGATAAACTATTTGCAAAATTATAGGTTCTTGGATTCGTTAATTTAACATCATTTTGATGTCTTACAATAAATTGATAATCTGCACCATATTTTGTCATAATACCTCTTATTTTACCTCTTCCAGATGGAACATTTTGGTAAGCAAACATAGCATATTGACTAACTCGGAAATATCTTGTAGTACCACCAGCAACATCAACAATATTATGATTTGTGGCGCTACCTCCAGAATCTACATCAAAATAGGTTCTAGCTAATGATCCGTCTGCAAATTGCACATTATCAATTTCAACTAAAGTGTTTAAATTAGTATCAGTTGCAGCAGTGGATAAAGAAATTAATCGAACTAAACTGGTTTCTGGAACTAGTACTGATGATGGAAATAAATATTTTTGCCACTCGTTTTCAGAAATTCTTCCAATTGCGCCATTATATAAAGTTCCAATTTTTAAGGAACCATCAACAACCGCAGTGTATAAACCTTTAAGTTTAATAAATACTTTTCTTCCAGGTGAAAAACCTTTACCAAACGAGGAAAAATTTGCGCTAACACTTAGCCCAATAGGTTGAGCAGTATTTACAGCAATATCTTGCATACAAATAGTATTGTAAAAAGTACCTGTTTCATCCGAAGAGGTTACATAAGCTTCTATAATATCATCTGCCGTATATTGCAAAGGAGCTGAAGTATTGTTAAAGGCTTTAATATTCTGAACAGTTTTGGTTGCAGTTAATTCGTAAGTTACAATTCCCGTTCCGTTATTGTCCATTTTTGTGTCATCTACAACGCAACTTGTAAAATTAAATACAAGTGCAGCGATGGCTAATGTTGAAAGTATCTTTTTCATAATTTTAGTAATAAAGTCTTATGTTATCTATTTGATAGGTTGCGTCTTGAGAGGTATTTGTACCAGAACCTTTTACTTTAAAGGCAAAGTATAAAGTTCCATTAAAATTAGACAAATCAACTTCGCCAGAATTTACATATTCGTAAAAATCGTTGCTTGGGGTTGGTTTAGTTATTGGTAAACTCAACCAATTAGATTGATTAAAGTTGGCAATGTTTCCATCATAATCTGTAGAAACCATTAATTCTAAAGAATTTTCTGTTGTAGTTAAATAGGCATGTGCAGCCTGAAAAACTAATTTTTCTCCATCTTGCTTATTCATGTCAAATCCTGGAGAAATTAACCAAGCAATATTTGAAGCTTGCCCAGATTGATAAGAAGTGAATTCTGCATATCCATTACCAGAGTAAATCTCTTCAGTAAATTTTTTAGTACCTACTTGAGCATAGTTAGTCCAGCCAGTAGTATTTAAGGAAGTTCCATCTGTATTATCTGTAAAGTTCTCTTTAAATAATGTAGTTTTTACTTTAGCGTTTTCTACATCGTTATCACTTGAACAACTCGATAAAATTGTTAATCCAGCAATAACCAAAAACTTATATAATGCTATATTTTTCATTTTTAAAATAATTAAAAGTTAATGTATAAGTTTAAGAAATAAGTTCTTCCAAATCCATAAAAATATTTAGGACCAAATGAAGGAGTATGTGATACATATTGATTTGTTGAAGGATCAATATGACCAGAATCTTGATTTAATTGACGGAAACTAGAATTTCTTGCTTGTTCAAACCCTCCTGTTTTGTATGTTACATCAAAAACATTATTAATGGTAGCAAAGAATCCAAATGTTTGATTTCCTACTTTCCAAGATTTTCCTCCAGTAATATTAATTAATGTAAATGGATCAAATTTTTCTTGTTTTAATAATTGATCTACTCTTTCTTGAGTTGCTTCATAAAAAGGTGTAGATGAATTTCCAAAAGTTTGATCAACTAAAAACGATTCGGTTCTTAATATTGGCGCAACATCAATGTAGCTATTTCCTAAATAGTTTGCATTCGCTCCAACCCACCAAAACTTAGGATCCCTATATTCCAAACCAACAGAAGCCGCAGTTTGAGGCATTCCTGGTTGTTTGTAATTTTTTAAAGTAGCAACACCATAATCTCTTACTGGAAATGTGTTCGTTGCGCTTGCTTGACTATCAATGTTTAATTGAACAGTTGGATTACTATCATAGGTATATTCTCCATAAGAACCAGCAAATGTTGCTTTCAATGTTTTAGTAACTTGATATTCTAATCCAACCTCTAATCCAATATTTTTTTTGTTTAAACCATTAATAGTTTCTGCCACAAAAGAACTTTCTCCATTAGAAGCATCTCCGTCATCAATAGCGTCAGCAAAGAAGAATGAAGTTTCTGTTGATCCAGATATGTATGAATAAAACCCAGTAATTCTAGCTTTTAAACTTGGCATTTTAATAATGTAACTTGCATCAATACTTGAAATGGTTTCACTTTTCAAATTAGGAAAAACATTATTGTTTATTCTTGCATTAGGAAAAGTATTTCTCATGTTTGGCGCTTTAGTAGCATAATAACCATTAAAATCTAAAAATTGTCTTCCAGTGATTTTATAGGTTAGCCCACCTTTAAATCCGAAGTTATCAAACTCAACTTTTTTACTTTTCCCAAAAGAATTAGTTGGATAATATCCATTTTTAAATAATCCATCTCTTTGATATTCTGAACGAGAATAGCTTTGAGCAAGATAAAAATCAACTTTTTTATAAGTAAACTTAAATTGGGTAAAAGCATCAAATGTGGTTGCCGCTAATTTATAATGGTAGCCATATTTATCTCCTTCTACAACAGTTCGGTATGGATTGTTTAAATCAGATTGTTGTTGTGAAGAATTACTTCCAAAATTATCAAAATCATTAAAATATTTACCGCCCATTAAATCAAGTAAATTTTGAAAATTATGAGAGTCTAGTTTTTTTAGATTTATACTAGCATTTACTAAAATGTTATCTGCTAATTGTGAGGACAATACCGAGTTAGCGCTAATAAGTTTATCATCTGTTCTATCTTCGTAAAGCACATAATAACTATTTCCAGCAGTACTATTCCTATTAATGTCATAAAGTTCATTCCAGTTTAACTGTCTGTTTGTAAGAAATTTTGCCTGAGATGCTTCTAATAAGTTAATAGCACTATTACCTATGTAATTTCCATTATCATCAAATTGAGTTGTATAATAACTTGGCATACTTCTATAATAGGTTGGGTCTGGATTATCTTGTCCTTGAAAATCAATTCGACTATTTCCAATTGAACCTACTTGGTATGCAATATTGGTGTTTAAGTTTGTTTTCGGACTAATTTTCCAATAATGGCTCAACATATAAATAGGCTCATTAAGGTTTTTAATTCTTGAGTTTCTTTGTTCGCCATCTTGATACCCCCAGTAAGAGTTGTATTTTACTCCAGCAATATCTGATACTTCTTTAGTATTTGGAGAATTTTTCCCTCTATAATTTTGAGCATAAATAGCAGTGAAATTTAAGGAATGTTTTTCGTTAAATTTTTTCTCAATACTAGCAAATAATGAATTTGCACTATTGTCGGTTCCTTCAAAATAAGCTTCTTCTGCCCATCTTCTAGATCCAGAAACCACAAACGCCCATCCTTTAGAGTTCATTCCAGAAACATAAGTCCCCATTGTTCTCCAATTGTAATTAGTGTTGGTACCTGAAAAAGAAACTCGCGAACCTTTTCTAAAAATAGATGCTCTTGTATTTATTTCTTGTGTTCCAAGAATTCCTCCAAATGTATAGTCTGAAGGTCCAGAACCCATTGTAAACTCTTGGTTTCTGGTTGCATCATTTAATCCGCCCCAGTTTCCCCATTGTGGTCTACCATCATAAATTTTATTCATTGAAATTCCATTTATCATCGTAGTTCCGTATTCATTATCTAAACCACGAATTCTAAAACGAGCTTGTCCCCAGTTAAATGCTGCAGCTTGCTGAAAAACATCTCTTGAGGCTTGTAATAATCCCGAAGTACTTTCAGAACCACTATTATCATCACCAAGATCATTATCGGTAATGGTAATTAAACTAAGTTGTTGCTCTTGAGTAATGTCTTCTTCTATAGAGACAACGCCTAAATCTAAAATTTTACCATTTGCCACTTCAACGGCTAATAAAACATCTTTGAATCCAGCACTCTTAATGTTTAATAATTGGCTTCCTACAGCAACATTCTTAAAAATAAATTTACCTTCAGAGTCAGTAACTTGTGTTAAATTACTATTTAGCACCGTAGCCACAACATTTTGTAACGCCTTTTGTGTTTTTGAATCTACTACTTTTCCAGAAAAACCAGTTCCAGATTGGGCAAAAACGAAACACACTTGCATCACAAATAACAAACTAATGACAAGTTTTTTCATAAATTGATTTAAATTAATTATTCTTACAACTGAAGTCTTAATAAAAACTAAACAGCCTACAAATGTACATTATTTTAATAAAAATAGTACTTTTGGTGCAAAGTTTATAATAACTTGACCTTAAATTAATAAACAATTTATGAAATTAAAAACCTTTATAGTAATTGCGCTAGCTTTAGTAGCAATACAAAGAGTCAATGCTCAAGCAAAAAGTTATAATGTTCATACAGTTGCTTTTTATAATTTTGAAAATTTGTTTGACACCATAGACAATCCAAATATTGATGAAGAATGGCTGCCTAATGGGGCTCAAAATTGGACCTACAAAAAATACAAACAAAAATTAGAAAATTTAGCCCGAGTGCTATCAGAAATAGGCACGGGTTCTATACAGGAAAAGAAAAATCCAAATTCTCCAACTCTAATTGGAGGGTCTGAAATAGAAAATCGTGGAGTACTTGAAGACTTAGTAAAACAACCCAATTTACTGCGTTCTGATTATGGAATTGTACATTTTGATTCACCAGATAAAAGAGGAATTGATGTGGCGTTGTTGTATCAAAAGAAACATTTTAAAGTAACTAGTGCAATTAATATCCCTTTGATCATTTATAAAAAACAATTAGATCTTTCAGCCAAAAAGAAAAATGAAGTTGATGACGCATCTGATGATAAATCGGAAATAGAACTTAACTCCGAAAGAGTATATACTAGAGATCAATTATTGGTTACCGGATATTTAGACGGGGAAGAAGTAAATGTAATTGTAAACCACTGGCCGTCTCGTTCTGGCGGAGAAAAGAAAAGCTCTCCTTTTAGAGAAGCAGGGGGCGCTTTAAACAGAAAAATCATTGACTCATTAGTGAAAATAAATCCCAATGCTAAAATTATTACTATGGGAGATTTGAACGATGGCGCATATAATCGAAGCGTAAAGGTAGCTTTGGGCGCCAAACTCAAGAAAGCCGAATTATCGGGTCCAGGAGATATTTACAATCCATTTGAGCAAATGGCAAAAGAAGGAAATGCTTCATTATTTTATAGAGATGCTGGAGATATCTTTGATCAAATTATGGTTTCCCAACAATTTACGCTACCCGATTATACTTCTTTTAGATATTGGAAAGCCGG
>CAMCBB010000098.1 GCA_945872875.1 Flavobacterium psychrophilum | reverse complement strand
TGAATTTCATCAACGATTAAAAGGGCACCAACTTCTTCACATCTTTTTTTAACTTTTGCTAAAAAGTCATTTTCTGGCTGAATAAATCCAGCACCACCTTGAATACTTTCTAAAATAATTCCTGCAGTTTTAGTGGTAATTTTTTGGATGTCTTCTTCGTTGTTGAAGGTTATAAAATCAACATCTGGAATTAAAGGTCTAAATACTTGTTTGCGTTCTTCAAATCCCATCACACTCATTGAACCCATCGTATTTCCGTGGTACGCATTGTGACAAGAGATTAATTGACTTCTTCCGGTAACGCGTCTCACTAATTTCAGTGCTCCTTCACAAGCTTCGGTCCCTGAGTTTACTAAATAAACTTTGTTTAAAGTAGGGGGTAAATTTTCTACCAATAATTTGCAATACTGCACCGCCGGACTTTGAGAATATTCGCCATAAACCATTACATGTGAATACTTATCTAATTGATCTTTTATGGCTTGGTTTACTCTTTCATTTTGATGTCCTAAAGAACAAGCGGATACTCCAGCAACAAAATCAAGGTATTTTTTATTGTTAGTATCAAATATATACGATCCAATAGCGTGTGAAACTTCCATCCCTAACGGATAGGGCGAAGTTTGTGCTTGGTATTTAATAAAATCGGTTTTCATTCAGATTTTTATCAGAGATAAAATTAGAAGGCAAATTTAGGAAATTAGCTTCAACTAAATCTTTATTAAGATTTTTTTATTAATAGTTTAAAAAGCAGTTCAAATTTTTATATTTGTGACTTGTGTCCACAAATGATAAACCTTATGAAAAGAATAGCTTTACTTGTATTTATTGGATTTGCTTTAACAGCAAATGCTCAAACAAAAAATTCAGTTACGAAATCCAAACAAAAAGTAATTGCAGTTGAGAAAAAGAAGGTAGTTTATCAAGTTTTTACCAGATTGTTTGGAAATAAAAACACAATCAATAAACCTTGGGGAACCATTGCTGAAAATGGAGTTGGAAAATTTAATGACTTTACTGATAAAGCCTTAACAGAAATTAAAAATCTTGGGGTAACTCATATTTGGTATACCGGCGTGCCGCATCATGCCTTGGTTAACGATTATACAAAATACGGAATTTCTAATGATGATCCCGAAGTGGTTAAAGGGCGAGCAGGTTCTCCTTATGCGGTGAAAGATTATTACAGCGTAAATCCCGATTTGGCCGTGGATCCTTCTAAACGTATGGAAGAATTTGAATCACTTATTGCGCGTTCCCATAAAAACGGATTGAAGGTGATTATTGATATTGTTCCCAATCACATAGCTCGTAAATATGTTGGTTTAAACAATCCAAAGGGAGTTCGTGATTTTGGTGCCGATGATAATACCAATGTCGAATACGATAGAAACAACAACTTTTATTATATTCCGGGGCAACCTTTTCAAGTTCCCACATCCGATGCCTACAAGCCTTTAAATGGAGAAGCACATCCATTAATTGACGGAAAATTTGATGAAAATCCAGCAAAATGGACCGGTAACGGATCTCGTTTAGCAAAACCCGATATCAACGATTGGTATGAAACCGTAAAAGTAAATTATGGTGTTCGCCCGGATGGTACTAAAGATTTTCCCGAATTACCTAAAGGATTTGATAAGAAATCATACAAAGAGCATTTTGAATTTTGGAAAAATAAAGATGTGCCTAGTTCTTGGATAAAATTCCGAGATATTGCCTTGTTCTGGACTGCCAAAGGGGTTGATGGTTTTCGATATGATATGGCCGAAATGGTGCCTTATGAATTTTGGAGTTACATGAATTCAGCTATTAAAATGAAAAATACAGATGCTTTTTTAATGGCAGAAGTATACAATCCTAACGAATATAGAAATTACATTTACCTTGGTAAAATGGATTATTTGTATGATAAAGTAGCTACTTACGACAAGTTGAAGGAGGTGGTTCAAGGTAAATCGAGTGCTGATGACCTTACAAATATTCAAAATAGTATGGCTGATATTGAAAGTCATATGCTTCATTTTTTAGATAATCATGATGAACAAAGATTGGCGAGTCCTGAATTTGCTGTAAGCGGAGAATGTGGCAAACCTTTAATGGTAGTTTCGGCTACCATTGGTTCATCACCTGCCATGGTTTATTTTGGTCAAGAAGTGGGTGAAGCCGGAAATGAAAATGGCGGTTTTGGAACACGTTCTAGAACTTCTATTTTTGATTATGTTGGTGTGCCAAGTCATCAAAGGTGGATGAATGGTGGGAAATTTGATGGAGGTTTATTATCTGATAAAGAAAAAGAACTTAGAGATTTTTATAAACGATTATTGAATTTCACTCTTAACAGTGATGGGTTGATGGAGCAGTTTGAAGAAATTCAAACTATAAATAGAAAAGAAACTGCTAATTACGATGAAAGTAAATATGCTTTCGTTCGTTGGTCTGCAAAGGAAAAATTAATTATAGCAGTTAATTTTTCAAAAGATAAAGATGCTGATATTAATCTTATTATTCCGGCGGCTATTATTTCAAAATGGAAACTCAAAGACGGAATTTATAAAGTGACTGATCAATTGTACGGTGGTGTAAATCAGTTGCAAGTAGTTAAAGGAATAGGAACAATAAAAGTTAATTTATCTTCAAGCGGAAGTTTTATTTATAAACTATAATTAACCTATGCAATTATCGGTAATCATTCTTAATTATAATGTGCGCTATTTTTTAGAGCAATGCATTTTAAGTGTTCAAAAAGCACTTGAAGGGTTTGATGGTGAAATAATTGTCATTGATAATAATTCTTCAGACGATAGTTGTGCCATGATGCAGCAACGTTTTCCTGAGGTGAAATTGATATCAAATACCGAGAATTTAGGTTTTCCAAAAGGGAATAATATTGGGGTTGCCCAAGCCAAAGGAGAATACATTTGCATCTTAAATCCAGATACTATTGTTGCTGAAGATACCTTTTCTAAAATTCTAAATCCAACTAATTGGACACCAGAAACCGGAATTATTGGCTGCAAATTAATAGATGGAGCCGGAAATTTTTTACCTGAAAGCAAACGCGGAATTCCAACACCTTGGGTTTCGTTCACTAAAATTTTTGGGTTGTATAAAATTTCCAATTTATTTGGCAAGTATTATGCCCAACATTTATCAAAAGAACAATCCGGAAAAGTTGAAATTCTTGTAGGTGCCTTTATGTTTATGAAAAAGGATTTGTACACTAAAATAGGAGGATTTGATGAAAATTGTTTCATGTATTCCGATGATATTGATTTAAGTTACCAGGTATTGCAACAAGGAAAATACAATTATTATTTTCATGATACCACGGTAATTCATTTTAAAGGCGAAAGCACTGTGCGAGACGGAACTTATATGAAGCGTTTTCAAGAAGCTATGAATTTCTTTTATAGAAAACATTTTAAGGTTTCCTTTTTCTTTTCTTTTTTTATGAAAATTGGAATTGTTTTGTTTTCATTTTTCAAAAGATTCCAAGGTAATGCAACTGAAAAAATTCAGCCTGAAGCTTATATTTTGATTACTGAAAGTGCCAATAAAGAGCAGTTACTTGTCGAATTGGAAAGAAAGTTTGGACAAAAATTTACAGAAGAAGTTGATGTGTCTATCAAAACAGAATTTATATTGGATTTATCCACGATTTCTTGCAAAAAAGCAATTTACTTTATGGAAGATAATAAAGGTAAAAATCACACATTTAAATTAATTTCTTCTAATGCGACTTTTATTATTGGAAGTAACAACAGTAATGATCGAGGGGAAGTACTAGTTTTAGAATAAAAAATAATAGGTAAAAATTATATAATTCTTGATTATACCTGAAAATAATCATTAATTTTGCAAACCAAACAACGATATACAACTTTAGTTTAAAGATATGGCAAAGTTCGAATTGAAATTACCCAAAATGGGAGAAAGTGTTGCAGAAGCAACAATTACCAACTGGTTAAAAAATGTAGGCGAGTCTATTGCAGCTGATGAAGCAGTTCTGGAAATTGCTACAGATAAAGTAGATAGCGAAGTACCAAGTGAAGTATCTGGGACTTTAGTTGAAATATTGTTTCAAGTTAATGATGTAGTTAAAGTTGGGCAAACCATTGCCATAATTGAAACAGAAGGGGGTAGTGCTCCAGCTGTTGAAGCTGTTGCGACGCCTGTTGCTGCCAAAGAAGAAGTTTCGGAGGAAATCATTAAAGAAGTTTCTAAGCCTATTGAAGCAGCTAAAGATGTAGATTTTTCACATTCAGATAAATTCTTTTCGCCTTTAGTAAAAAATATTGCTAAAGAAGAAGGTGTTTCAATTGCTGAATTGGAAAGTATTTCAGGATCTGGAAAAGAAGGACGAGTTACTAAAGAAGATATATTAAAATATATTGAAAGCAAAAAATCTGGACCATTAACACACACACCTAAACCTAGTGCCAATGACCCAAAACCTGCTACACAAACTTCACAACCCGTTTCTGTAAATGGAGGTGATGAAATTGTGGAGATGGATAGAATGCGTAAATTGATTTCTGGATATATGGTTGCTTCCGTTCAAACTTCTGCTCATGTGCAGTCGTTTATTGAAGTGGATGTGACTAACATTGTGAAATGGAGAGATAAAGTTAAGACTGCTTTTGAAAAGCGCGAAGGCGAGAAATTAACTTTCACTCCAATTTTTATGGAAGCCGTAGCAAAAGCATTAAAAGATTTCCCAGGAATGAATATTTCTGTGGATGGCGATTTTATTATTAAAAGAAAAAATATCAATTTAGGAATGGCTGCTGCCTTACCAAACGGTAATCTTATTGTTCCGGTAATTAAAAATGCAGATCAATTGAATTTGGTAGGAATGGCCAAAGCCGTTAATGATTTAGGTAATCGTGCTAAAGCCGGAAAATTAAAACCAGACGATACCCAAGGTGGTACCTATACAGTTACAAATGTTGGAACCTTTGGGTCGGTGTTTGGAACACCAATTATCAACCAACCACAAGTGGGAATTCTTGCCCTTGGAGCTATCCGTAAAGTGCCTGCAGTTATTGAAACGCCAGAAGGTGATTTTATTGGAATCCGTCAAAAGATGTTCTTATCGCACAGTTACGATCACCGTGTAGTTGATGGCGCATTGGGTGGTAGCTTTGTAAAACGCGTTGCCGAATACTTGGAAGCATTTGATGCAAACAGAGAATATTAATAAATGAATTAAATATATTTTAAAAAACCCTTTCCACAAGAAAGGGTTTTTTATTTGCAAAATAATACCCGAAAATGGATTGCCAACAAGTACAATATTTTATATTTGCTTTCAAATAATAACCAATGGAATTAAAATTAAACCGACCAATTTGTTTTTTCGATTTAGAGACCACAGGAATAGATGTTTCCAAAGATAGAATTGTAGAAATATCCATTTTTAAAGTATTTCCTAATGGAACTACCGAAAGTAAAACATGGTTGGTAAATCCTACTATTCCAATTCCGGCTCAGGCTTCTGCTGTACACGGAATTACGAATGAAAAAATTGCAAACGAGCCTACTTTTAACGAGTTGGCTTCGCAAGTGCACAATATAATCAAAGACTCCGATTTAGGAGGATTTAATTCTGATCGATTTGATATTCCATTATTGGCCGAAGAATTATTGAGAGCGGGAGTAGATTTTGACATGAAAAATAGAGTGTCTGTTGATGTACAAACCATTTTTCATAAAAAAGAAGAACGAACACTAAGCGCTGCTTATAAATTTTATTGTAACGGAAGCCTTGAAAATGCACACTCTGCCGAAGCAGACACCATGGCTACTTATGAAGTGCTTAAAGCACAATTGGATCGTTATGAAGATTTACAAAACGATACCAAATGGTTATCTGAATTTACAACTAGAAAAAAATCGGTTGATTTTGCTGGATTTATTGCTTTAAATAATGAGGGTAAAGAAATATTTAC
>CAMCBB010000097.1 GCA_945872875.1 Flavobacterium psychrophilum | reverse complement strand
GATGGAAGTTATATTTTAAACCTTCAAATTGCATCTTTTGAAAATGATGCGAGTCCAAGTAAACCAATTTTATATAAAATATGATTTCGGTTTCTTCAGATAAAGATAAGTTAGACATTCCATTTATTTTAAGTGAATTAAAACAAGTGAGTTGGCTTGCGCCAAAAACTTTAGAAGAAGTTCAAACAGTAATTGATGCGTCTTTTTGTTTCGGAATTTATTTGGAGGACAAACAAATAGGCTTTTGCAGAGTCATTACTGATTATGTGGTTTTTGCTTATGTAATGGATGTATTTATTACAGCAGAACAACGAGGAAAAGGTTACGCTTCTCAACTGATAAAAAAAATGCTTTTGGATCCAAAGTTGAAAGATGTTAAGCTTTGGCGCTTGGCCACTTCCGAAGCTCATTTTTTATATAAAAAATTTGGATTTGACTCTTTAGCACATCCCAACAAAATGATGGAGAAAATAATTTAGTTTTAATACAAAATGAACATCCAACAATTTTACGAATTTTGCTTATCTAAAAAAGGAGTAACCGAGCATTTCCCATTTGACGAGGATACTTTGGTGTTAAAAATTGGCAGAAAAATGTTTTGCCTCACTTCATTAACCGAATGGGAGAAAGGCACTCCTTCCTTAAATTTAAAATGTGATCCCGAAAGAGCGCAAGAATTAAGAGCTGAATATGAAGCAATTATTCCGGGTTGGCATATGAGTAAAATTCATTGGAATACGGTTTCTTTTAATAGCGATGTCTCCGACAAAATGATTCGAGAACTTATAGATCATTCCTATGAATTGGTTTTTAAAAGTCTTTCCAAAAAAGTACAAGCCGAAATTCAAGCCTAATTTTTTTCAAGTATCGGTTTGCCTCTTTAACCATTAAAGAGGCATTTTCTTTTATATTTAGTTCGTTTGTAAGAAAATTGAAATAATTCATCTACAATAAATTAACTTTCATCGATTAATCTAATAACTTTAAAAATAGAATAAAATATAATGTAATATTTGAAAATTATATTAAAAACCAATCAATGTTTAAGTTGTTAAATATCTTATTTGTCGAGGATGATGCTATTGAGGTAATGATGTTTGTACGAGTATTACAAAAAATAGGTAGTAATCATCGTTTAATTGAAGCCAGCAACGGTGAAGAAGCTTTAGCTATATTAAAGGCAAAAGAAATTATTCCAGACATTATACTTTTAGATTTAAATATGCCTAAATTAAATGGAATTGAGTTTTTAAAAATAGTAAAATCAAATGAAGCAACTAGGCATATCCCTGTCATTATTTTCACTACTTCTAATAATCACAGAGACATTGCAAGCTGCTATAAAATTGGCATTTCTGGTTATATTATTAAACCTTTAAAATATGAAGATTATCTAGTTTTAGTCCAAAAAACACTCGAATATTGGTCAAGTAATGAATTATTATAATTGCTAACCGAAACTTAATAGTATGAAAAAAATTCAATTTGAGTTTGATGAATCTAGTTTTAATACTTTATTTCCTTATTTTATTTTATTGGACAAAAATTATATTGTAAAATTTCATAGCACTTTACTTGCAGATTATTTTCCTTCGTTAAATGATGCAACTTCTTTATTAGATCATTTTAAAATTAATCCTTCGAATACGGAATTAACTGAAAAAGTGACATTAAGTTCGATTCAAACCAAAGATTTTCAATTAATTGGACAAATTAATTCCTACAATCAAGATTTACTTTTCATTGGGACACCAAATGATGCTTTTATTTCAAGCGAAAAATTAAATAAAATTTCAAATTCAAATCTCAAACTACAGGATAGACAAGAAGATCAACTTGTATTATTGTCGTTAATTGCCGAAAAAAACATTAACTCGGTTATTATTTGCGATAGTGAGGGTAATATTGAATGGGTTAATAGTAGTTTTATTGCTATGTCAGGATTTTCAATTGAAGAGGTATTAGGAAAAAAACCTGGACATGTGTTGCAAGGAAAAGAAACTAGTGTTGAGCAAATAAATTATCTAAAAAATCAAATTCGCAATGGCTTACCTTTTAAATGTGAATTAATAAATTACAAAAAATCGGGAGAAAAATATTGGGTTAAAATTCAAGGTCAAGCACTTTACAGTAGAGAGGGTAAAATTTTAAAATATTTTGCAATTGAGGAAGATATTACTAAAAATATCGCATTGAAATCGCAAACAGAAGAATTAGCAAGTAATTTTGCTAAAACAAATAAGGATTTAGAAAGTTATGCATTAATAGCTTCTCACGATTTAAAAGCACCCATAAGAAGTATATACTCTTTAATTACAATCATAAAAGACGATAATGAATTAAATGACATCTCTAATGATTATCTTACTATTATTGAAAATAAGTTAGAAAAAATGAACCTTCAAATAGAAGGGATTCTAGATTATGCCCAAATAAATAAAGAATCTTTTTTTTATGAGGATGTAAATTGTAATGAAATTATAAAAAATAGTATTGAAAATTTCAATATTCCTGAGAATATAGAAATTAAAATCCTGCAAAATTTACCCACAATTCGAGCTGATAAATACCGACTACAGCAATTGTTTCAAAAGGTTATCTGTAATGCTTTAAATTTTATTGATAAACCAATAGGTATTGTTGAAATTGACTATAAAGAGGATAAAAAAGGTTATATTTTTTCAATTAAGGATAATGGAAAAGGTGTCGCTTTAGAATGTCAAAAACACCTTTTTGATATTTCAAAATATTTTAATAATAATAATAGATCTACTGGTTTAGGCTTGTCGATTGCTAAAAAAATAGTAGAGATATTAAACGGTAAAATATGGATAGAAAGTGAACTTGGAGTAGGAACAACTTTCTTTATTGAGTTAAAAAAATAACCAAATGAAAATAATTCAAGCATCAAAAAATGGAGCTGAAAATTGGCGCTATTTGCAAACAAAAGTAGTTTTAGTTAATCCACTAGTACTGGTTTTTGCTAACAGATATTTGTTAGAAGATGAAGCTAAAATAAAAACTATTAAAGAGGAGTTTCCATATGAAAATATTGTTTTTGCATCAACTTCTGGCGAAATACTTGATGGAAGTATGCAGGATAATTCTATTTCTATTACTGCAATTGAATTAGAAAATAGCACTTTTATCATTGAAAGAGAAAACATTGCCAACTTCAATATGCAGACTCATCTTTTAGGAGAATCATTATTAGAAAAATTTCCAAAAGAAAAACTAAAGCATTTATTTGTCTTAGCAGATGGATTTCTTGATGGTAGTAAATTGATTGAAGGATTAGAAAAAAAATTAAGTAAAACCATTTCCATAACTGGTGGAATGTGTGGAGATGATGCTCGTTTTGAAAAAACACTTTCGTCTTATAATGACAATCCAAAGACAGGTGAAGTAGTATTAATTGGACTTTATGGAGACGCAATAGAAGTTTCTTTTGCTAGTGCAGGTGGATGGTTTCCATTTGGCCCTGAAAGGAAAATTACAAGATCAATTGGCAATATCGTTTATGAAATAGACAATAAGCCCGCATTGGAAGTATATAAAAATCATCTGGCGCATAGAGCAATAAGTTTGCCTTCGGCATCCTTATCTTTTCCATTGAATGTAACCTATCAAGGAAAAGAACATGCTGTTGTAAGAACAATTTTAGCAATTGATGAGCTAAATAATTCGCTAATATTAGCAGGTGATGCACCCGAAAACGCAAAAGTACAATTATTAATGGCCTCGGTTGATGCTTTAATCGACGGTGCACAAAATGCTACAGAATTAGCAAATAAAGACAGAGAAAATAAGGCAGAATTAGCACTTTTAGTAAGTTGTATTGGAAGAAAATTAGTTATGAATAAAAGAGTAAGTGAAGAGACCGAGTATGTGAAAGAATCTTTAGATGAAGGTACTTTAATAACTGGTTTTTATTCTTATGGGCAAATTGCTCCGTTTAATGGAAATGATTACACAAGCCTCCATAATCAAACAATGACAGTAACTCTTATAAGCGAATAATGAATTCTTTATTAAAAAGACAAATAGGAAAGCACTTAAAAAATGGATTAAATCATATAGACCAATTTTTAGAGTCTATTGACGATTCGTATAGTAATTATGAAGATCAAATTGCTATTTTACAACATTCAATGAAAATTAGTTCAGATGAGTTATATGAAGCCAATCAAAAACTAAGAGATGAAGCTGACAGCTTAAAAGAAATAAATAAGAACTTAGAATTTATATTAAATTCTATGAATTTGGATAGTAATAATAATCAAACAATAATTGATCTTAATACTTCCGATTATATTAAAGGACAAACAATTGAGATAATCAAAATCAATAAACAAAGGGAGGAATTACTCTACAGCTTGGAAAAACAAAACCAATCTTTAAATGAATATGCACATGTAGTTTCACATGATTTAAAATCTCCATTGCGAAGTATATATTCGTTAATTACATGGATAAAAGAAGAAAACGAAGCAAATTTTAACCCAACAACTGAAGAATATTTTACTTTGATTCAAAAAAAAGTGGAAAAAATGAATCACCTTATTCAAGGAATTTTAACCTATTCTAAAATTGACAAAGTTCATATTGTTAATGAAGAAGTAGATTTAAATGATCTTGTTCAAAATATTTTGAATATGGTTTTTGTTCCAGAACACATAAAAATTAAAATTGTAAATAAACTGCCTACAATTAAAGCAGATGGGTTTAGAATGCAGCAATTGTTTCAAAATTTAATCAACAATGCGATTAATTTTAACGACAAGCCAAATGGATTAGTAGAAATAGCTTGTATTGAAAAAGAAGGACATTTTGTTTTTTCGATTAAAGATAATGGTGTGGGGATTTCCAAAAAAAATCATGAAAAAATATTTTTCATTTTTGAGTCAATTGCACAAGATGATAAATCTAGCGGAATTGGGCTTTCAATTGTAAAAAGAATATTAGATAATAGTAACGAGAAAATATGGCTGGATAGCCAAGAAAATAAAGGAACAACCTTCTTTTTCACCTTGCGTAAATAATAGTAAAATGGAGCAACCAAATTTAGATTATTTCAATAAAATTGCCGATGGAGAACAAGCAATAATTGATAAGTTTATATCAATATTAAAAAGTGAATTTCCACAACAATTGATTAATTACAATCAAAATATTTCGATTCCAAATTATGAAGAATCCTCAGAGGCTGTTCATAAACTAAAGCATAAAATTGGTATTTTAGGTCTTGAAAATTCATATCAATTGGCTGGAAAATTCGAGCAGAATTTAAGAAATCAGAATTTGGAATATCAAAAAGAGTTCGAAGTTATATTAAAAAATATAACTAACTTTATCCAAAAATTATAAGCATTAATTTTTATGATTAAATGTATTATTATTGATGATGAAATGTTGGCTAGAGAAATTCTTTCCATTTTGATATTAAAATCTGAAAAATTAGTATTAGTTGAACAATTTACTAATGCCATTGATGCTATGAAATACCTTAATTCTAATGAGGTTGATTTAATTTTCTTAGACATCCATATGCCTAATTTTTCAGGATTTGATTTTGTACAAACCATTAAAAATCCTCCTAAAATAATCTTAGTAACCGTTGACAAAAATTTTGCTTTAGATGCGTTTAATTACAATTGTATTGCAGATTATTTGGTAAAACCAATTGAAGAAGAACGTTTTAATAGAGCAATTAAAAGAATTAACATTAAAAAAGAACTGCCTGTTGTTGCACCAATTGCTCCAGATAATTCCACTAAAGAAATTTATATCAATATTGATAAAAGATTAATTAAAATTGATATTGCTACGATAAATTTTATTCAAGCAAATGGGGATTATATCTTAATTAAAACAGAAGTTAATAATTATACGGTTCATACTACCTTAAAAAAAATTGAAGAAAAACTTCCAAAATCCTCCTTTTTAAAAATCCACCGATCTTATGTGATCAATGTGAATAAAAT
>CAMCBB010000096.1 GCA_945872875.1 Flavobacterium psychrophilum | reverse complement strand
GCAGGCTTGATAACCAATCTATTTTCTGCGGAAGCATATGAATCCGAAAAATGACTAAATTTAAGCGTAGCTTCTTTAAAAGCAGATTCGTTTATTGCAATCTTTCCCCCTAAATAAACATTCTGATAAACTTGTTTTGGATTAATTTTACCTAAAAATAGATCCTTATCCGATGGCACTAAATTCTCATAAAATAATGGATTTAAACCATACCAATTGTATCCTTGTCTCTGATATCCCAAATCAGCATTCCAAGATATTTTACCTGACTTACTTCCATAGGTTGCATCAAGTGAAGTGTTTGAAAAGTTATTATCTAAAACCACATCTTTAACTCCTCCTTGCGAAGAGAGATGACGAAACATTGCCCCAACATAATCTCCATTTTTTAAGGTTTTGGTTGCAAATAATTCAGCATTAATTGTTCCGTAGGTTCCTGCTGCAAAAGTGGCGTAGTTACCAAATAATTTTTCTTTGGCTGCATTTTCAACAGAAGCTGATTTTCCTTTTGTAGGGGTAAAAGTAGACGCAACAGGAAATGAAAAAATGGAATATTGAATTGCTTCTTTTTTTGAATTGTCCTCATCAGTAAGAACAGGTGATTCTTTTACTTTAAAAGCATCCGAAATTGTTGGCGTGTATGCTTTTACTACATTTACCACTTCGGTTCCAATGTTTTCATCTTTCTTTTGAGCAACAGCTATTTGAAGACCCAAAAGAACTACCAGGATTGCGATTTTATGTTGAAAATTGATTTTCATAATTCTATTATTTTTGAAGCACTTTAAAATGCTGGTGTAACAATTATTTATTTTCTATTGACGAATTCGTTTTACTTTCTTCAGCTTTAATAGCATCTAGTTCCGTTTGTGCTTCTTGAACAACTTCTGGAAAATCAGTGAAATTTTCAATTACACTATCTAAAATGGCAGTCGCTTGGAAACTGTCTTTCAACCCGTAATAGTTTTTAGCCATAACAATTAATCCTTTAGCTCCAAAAAACTTGTAACCCGAATAATCTTTAGCCAATTTTTGAACTGTTTTATTTGAATCAGCAAATTTTCCGTCTTTATTTTTGAAATAAGCATCATAATACAAAGCTTCTGCAGCCAACTCCCCTTTTGCAATTTTCAATAAAACAGAATACGCATAACGCGCTTTAACTTCGTCTTTTGCATTTATAGCAGATCGAGCAACGATTATTTGAGCATCACTTTTTATTTTATCATCAGTTTTAGGATTTGCAATTACTTTATCGGCATAAATCACCGCGTTTGGATAGTCTTTTTGTTCGTAATAAGAACGCATTAAATTAGCTTGTGCAAAGGTTACATTCTGAGGGAAATCAGCTTCTGTTTCTAAACGAGTTAAAACGGTATTTGCTTTTGCAAAATCGTCTTTCTTTAAATGTATTTCACATAAACGAACTAAAGCCTGCTCGGTATATTCACTTTTTGGCTGTGCAATAACAAATTCATAATTCGGAACTGCATTAGCTTCTAATCCATCTGCATAATAGGCTTGAGCTAAATAAAAATTAGCTTTTAATGCATGAATACCTTTTGGAAATTTCGCTACATAACCACTTAAATTAGAGATCGCTTGTTTCGTATTGTTTTGTAAATACTGTTTCTCTGCGGCTTCATAAGTATCGTTATCTAAATCGGCATCTGAAACTTCAACAAAATCTAATGAGCGAACCCAAGTAGCATACTCCTCCACTTTTCCATTATCAACATAAATCAATCTAGCCGTAGTAACTGCTTCAAGTGCCTCGGGAGTTCTAGGGAAATCGGCGGCAACTTTTTTGAATTTGGCTATAGCAAAATCATCTTTGTTTCCATTATAATAAACCAATCCTTCTCTTAAAACAGCTTTGCTTGCATAAGTTCCGTTTTTGAATTCAGCTAATAATTGATCGTAGGTTTTAATTGCCAAATCGGTTTTGCTCTCTGTCACATAAGTATTTGCCAATTCAAACAAAGCATCATCTCGGTATTGTGAAGTTTTATATGCTTGTAAGAACTTATTAAAATCCTCTATTTTCTTTTCGTTTTTCCCTATAAATCCATAGCTAATTGCTTTTTGAAAAGCAGCATAATCAGCATCCACGCTCTTTAATTCGATTGCCTTGTTATAGGCATCCATAGCAGGCCAATATTTGGAAGTCACAAAACGGCAATCACCCAATCTTAAATAAGCATCATTCAAACGAATTTTATCCTCTTTTGCAATTCCAATATAGCTTTGAAAGTTGTTTCCGGCTTGGTCGTATTCTTTTTGTTTGAAATAACAATACGCAATGTTGTAATTAAGATTTTTATATTCTGATGTATTAACTGCTTCCGGACTTCCTTCAAATTGTTTGAAACTCAACAAGGCCTCATTAAAATTATCTAATGTATATTCAGTTTCTGCTTTCCAAAAGGTAGCACGAGCAGAAAATTTTGCATCTTTTTGAGCAGCTATTGAGGAAACAAACATCTTTAACGCCTCTTGGTAATTTCCATCTGTATACAATTCCAATCCTCTATAAAAGGTTACTTTTTGGTACGCTAATTTATTTTCTGGATTTTTATTTTTTTCCAAAACAACCAAGGCCTCCTTGTAATTTTTTGAAGTTATATATGAGTTGATTAACAAACTCTCTATTTCTTTTTTATTTGGTGAATCGGGATATTTATTCAGAAACGAATTCAACACATCTGGAACCGATTGATAAGAGTTTCCTATTTCGTAACTAATTTTGGCATAATTCAAAAGGGCGTCTTCTTGGATCTTTTTATCAAAACCCATCTCCGAAGCCGCTTTAAAAGCATTTAATGCTTGTTGCTTTTTATCTGTATTCATGTAGCATTCACCTAAATGGTAATACGCATTTTGAGCAACGGTATCTTTTCCGTCAATAATTTTACTGAATTGCGAAACGGCATTTACATAATCCTTTTGTTGGTAATATGTATATCCCAATTGATAAAAATCGGTATTACTCCATTTGCCTTTTTTGCCTTTGTATTCTTTTAAATAAGGTAGTGCTGAGTCATATTTATTTAAATTGAAATAACTCTCTCCAATAATTTTATTTAATTCCGATTTTTCAGTTGCGGTGGAATTGGGCATTGCCAACAAACCTAAATCGATTGCTTTTTGAAATTCACCCGATTTAAAACTCATATCCGCTTGAAAATAGGAAAGCTTTTCTTTGTATTTATCTTCATTGGCAACTTGATCAAAGTATTTATTTGCCTCTTTAAAATCCTCGCCTTCATAAGCCATAAACCCTAAATAATATTTAGCCTGAACACCATATATTTTTGAATTGGCAACTTTACTTAAATAAAGAGTTGCTTTATTTTTGTTTTTCTCTGAAAAATAAGCGTACCCCTTTTGGAAATTATATTTTTCTAATTCCTCAAAAGTCAAGGTGCGTTCATCTACTTTGTCAAAATTTTGGATTGCCTGCGTATAATTAGAACTTTCAAAATAAAAAGTTGCAACTTCAAGATGCGCCTGATTTATTTTTGTGTTAGTTGGATAATTAGAAACAAAATCTTCCATTAAGACATTCGCATCCGATTGATTTAATCTAATAGCGCAATTTGCAATGTAATAAGCACAATCCGCCTGAACTTCTTGGTTTTTAACATATTGTCGCACTTTCACAAAAACTATTTGTGCTGCTAAATATTGCTTTTCTTTATATAAAGAAATGGCATTATCGTATTCAGATAACGAATTGGTATAAATAACAGATTGTTGTGCTGATATTGTTGCACCAGAAACTACTAAGTTTAAAAGTAAAAAAGCGGCTGTTTTTCGCATGGCAAAGTATTTAAAAGCTCTTCAAATGTAGCATTATACAAGCTATAACGAGAGTTAAACTAGTTTTATTATAAACATTTTTTTTAACAATAGAAAAAGTAAGATACTGGAAGTTGAAAGTTGGAAGATTTTAATAACTAATCTTAAAATTTATTTTGAAAACCAGCGTTATCTTATTACTTTTACCAAATAAACACTATTTCATATGTCAAATCCTGTATTATCATTAAAAGACGTTACCATCTACCAAGAGAATAAAGTGATTTTATCACAAATTAATTTGGAAGTGAATCATGGGGAATTCCTATATATCATTGGAAAAACCGGAACTGGTAAAAGTAGTTTTATGAAAACATTATATGCGGATTTGCCTTTAACACAAGGTGAAGGACATATTGTAGAATTTGACCTTGCTACTCTAGAAGAAAAAGACATCCCGTATTTGAGAAGAAAAATTGGAATTGTTTTTCAAGATTTCAAATTATTACCCGATAGAACGGTAAACGACAATATGATCTTTGTTCTTAAAGCAACCGGCTGGACGGATGCCGCTAAAATGCAAGACAAAATTGATGAAGTATTGGACAAAGTAGGAATGAGAGGTTTTGCTTCAAAAATGCCACACCAACTTTCTGGTGGTGAACAACAGCGTGTAGCCATTGCAAGAGCATTGCTAAATGACCCGGAGTTAATTCTTGCAGATGAACCAACAGGAAACTTGGATCCTCAAACGAGTGCCGAAGTATTAGATGTATTAAAAAACATTAATGCTTTAGGAAAAACCATTATTATGGCTACTCACGATTACGCTTTATTAATGAAGTTTCCATCCAAAACTTTAAAATGTGAGGATGGATCTATTTTTGAAGTAGTTCAGAAAATGGGGTAATTTCCTTAAAATTGTAATATTCACAATTTGACAAAAAAAACAATTGTAATTTCGGGAATAAACATGAAAGAAGGTGGGATTTTCACCATCCTAGACAATTGTTTGCAAAAAATAGCAATCTATGCTAAAGACAACGACGTTAAAGTAATTGCCCTAGTACCTGATTCTTCACAATTTAACTACCCAAACATCGAATACATTGGCTTCCAAAATTCTAAAAACTCTTGGATTGCAAGATTGTATTACGAATATTTTTATTTCAACAAATTATCCAAAACAATCCAACCCGATGTATGGCTTTCCTTACATGATGTAACCCCAAACGTGCTAGCCAAGAAGCGCTTTGTGTATTTTCATCATCCAACACTATTTTACAAATCAAGTTATAATGATTGGAAATTTGATTATAAAATTGGAGTTTTCTCCATTTTATATAAATACCTAACGGGGTTAAACATCAAGAAAAATGATGCGGTATTGGTTCAGCAAAATTGGATTAAAAATGAATTTGAAAAATTCTATAAAATTCGAAATATCAAAGTTTGTTATCCGGAATTTGTTACCAACACATTCACAGAATCGATCCCAAAAGAAAATACTAAAATTCAGTTTTTTTATCCCTTAGTTGCCCGAAGTTTTAAAAATGTAGAAATTATTGCTGAGGCACTACAACTCCTACCCGAATCGATTAAAAATAAAATTCAAGTTTCTTTAACTTTTGCCAAAGGGGATTCGAAATACGGTGATTACATAATAGATAAATACACCTCAACTCCTTTTCAATTTCTAGGCAAATTAAGTCGTGAAGAAGTATTTAGAAACTACCAATCCATGGATTGCTTGCTATTTCCATCCAAACTTGAGACCTGGGGATTGCCCTTGTCGGAAGCTAAAGCATTTGGCAAACCAATATTAGCAGCTAATTTACCCTATGCTAAAGAAACGATAGGAGATTATGAAAAGGTTTCATTTTTCAACCCAGAAAATCCGAAGGAATTAGCAGATTTTATCAGTCAATTTGTTTCCAATACCATTGAATTTCAAGGAAATAAAAATATATTTGAAAATTCAAATCAACTAAACGATTGGAATTCGATTTTTGAATATTTAATTAAGGACTAAATCATGGCATTTTTCACAGTCATCATTCCGCTTTATAACAAAGAAAGTTATGTTGAAAATACGATTAATAGTATTCTCAATCAAACTTTCACAAATTATGAAGTATTGATTGTAAACGATTGCTCTACGGATGACAGTGTAGCTAAAGTAAAGCCGTTTCTTTCAGAAAAAATCAAACTCATAGCACATTCTGA
>CAMCBB010000095.1 GCA_945872875.1 Flavobacterium psychrophilum | reverse complement strand
TTAGATATTGAAACTGGTGGGCATGTATTTCAATTAGTATTGTCAAATAGTCAAACAATGAATGATGTTTCTTATTATACAACTGCTTCAGGTATCAATCAAGGAAAAGATATATTCTTTGGATTTAATATGTATAGAGTTTTTTAATTTTAAGTAGATATGAAAAATATAAAATTAATAATTGTATCGATGTTGGGAATTATATTTTTTGTTTCATGTGATTCAAGACCACTACAAGATATTGAAGGTGTTGTAACAAATCCAACATACACCAAAAACATCAAACCAATTATGGATGCTAAATGTGTAAATTGTCATTCGCAAAGCGGTGAAGGAATTTTTCCGAATTTAGATACATATCAAAGTGTAGTAAATGCTCAAAACGGAGTAGTGAGTTCAAAATTATTTTGCAGTATTTCATCAAGCTCGTGTACATCACCAAGAATGCCAAAAAATGATGCTCCATTATCAAACAATACAATTACAACAATAAAAAATTGGATCGATTCGAATTATCCCGAGAACTAAAACTTAATTTTATGAGAAATTCCCTATTAATATTTATTTGTATTGCTTTTTCTTCGGTTGCATTTTCTCAAAAAATGATAACGCGTTCGGGTGAAATTAAGTTTGATGCAACGGTGTCTGGCGCTATGGATTCAGTTACAGCAACCAGCACTACTGTTTCTTCTATTTTTGACAAATCTAATGGGGATCTTGTGGTTCAAGGACTTGTAAAATCATTTAAGTTTAAATCGTCCTTAATGGAAGAGCACTTTAATGAAAATTATATGGAAAGTGATAAATTTCCAAAAACTAGTTTTAAAGGAAAAGTTATTGGATTTGAAGGAAAATCAGGCTCTTATGATGTAGAAGGAGAGTTAACGATTCATGGAGTTTCGAATAAAGTAAAGACAAAAATGATTATAACTGTTGGAGCAAAGACTTCTATTTCTGGTAGTTTTAATGTGAAGTTGAAAGAGTATAAATTAGAAGTACCTGCATTGGCTAAGAAAACACTTGCTGAGACTGCTAAAATTTCAGTCAAATTAGATTTAGAAAATAAATAATAGTATTTCTTTTTTATATTTTAAAATTAAGTTAAAGCCAAAGTCCTACCTCAATTTTTTTGTAAATTGCAAGTCCTTTATAAAGTACAATTCGTACTTTGTTTAAATTCAAAAGCATGAAAAAAAATCATATAATATTCGCCCTTATCTTTTTCTTTTCGTTATCAGCATTTTCTCAAAAAGTAATTAAACATAAGATATCCAAAGGTGAAACAATTTTGGCCTTAGCGATAAAATACGATGTAAGTGAGAAAGATATTTATGAATTAAATCCTAAGGCAAAAGGCGCTTTACTACAATTAAATCAAGTACTTCGAATTCCTAATAAGAAGTTTAAAGAAAAAGAAAAGCCTTCTAAAGTAGAAAAAAAAGAAAAATTAGTTGATAAAAACATTAAGAATGAAAAGATAAATTCTGAACTTTCAGTTAAAGAGATAACCGAACCAAAAATTGTAATTAAAGAGGAATTTGTAACTCACTTAGTTCTTGCAAAGGAGACTTTGTATAGCATTTCAAAAAAGTACGGAATTACAATGGAAACCATATGTGAGTTAAATCCAATATTAAAAACAGAAAATTTAAAAAAGGGAATTAAACTTAAAATTCCAAGTCAGGAAACCCTTCAAGAAGTCGCGCCAATTTCCGAAACTAATGTAGCTAAAGATACTAAAATCGAAGTTGTTGCAAATGCCAATATATCTGGCGATTTGATTCATAAAGTAGTACCTAAAGAAACTTTATACCGCATTGCTAAAACCTATGGAGTATCGGTTGCCGATTTAGAGAAATTAAATCCAGGAATTGAAAATGGGCTTCCAGTTGATTACTTATTGATTATAAAAAAAGGAGTAGATGCAGCCAATTCAAAGGTTGTTGAAACCATTCCGCTTCCCGCAGATGATGTGGAGATTAAAGATATTCCTGCAGGGAATAGTGAAAAAGCAGAATTTTTAATTAAAAAAGCGTCTGAGCACTTGGGAACTCGTTATCGTAGTGGAGGCTCTACCAGTGCAGGTTTTGATTGTTCTGGTTTGATGTTTTCAACTTTTCAGAATTTAGATATGACTTTGCCAAGATCCTCTCATGAAATGGCTGGCTACGGAGTTAAAATAAGTAAAGTACAAGCTCAAAAAGGTGATTTAATATTTTTTGCAACTTTTGGTGGTCGACGAATAAGCCATGTTGGATTGGTTACTGAAGTTACTAATGGAGAGATAAAATTTATTCATTCTTCTACAGGTTCTGGGGTTGTTGTTTCTTCTTTAAATGAGCCTTATTATTCTAGAACATTTGTTCAAGTAAATCGGGTGTTGCCAGAATAATTTATAACAAAAAACTCCAAACTAATTTTGGAGTTTTTTTTGTTTATCTAACAATGGTTTGTTTTCTATCTGGTCCTACTGATACAATTTTAATAGGCACTTCAACTTCTTTTTCAATGAATTCAATATAGTCAACTAATTCTTTTGGTAAGCTATCGTAAGTATTCATTCCGGTTAAATCGGCCTTCCATCCTTTGAATTCCGTATAAATTGGAGTTACATTTTCTTCTTCAATATTGTAAGGTAAATGCTGAATTACTTTCCCTTTATAATTATATGAAGTACATACTTTTAAAGTATCAAAACCTGAAAGCACATCGCCTTTCATCATCATTAATTGCGTTACTCCATTTACTTGAATAGCATATTTTAAAGCTACTAAATCTAGCCAACCACATCTTCTTTTTCTTCCCGTTACTGAACCAAATTCGTTTCCAACTTTAGCCATAACATCACCTGCTTCACCAAAATCTTCGGTTGGAAAAGGACCACTTCCTACACGGGTAGTGTATGCTTTAAATATTCCGAAAACTTCTTTTATTTTATTGGGAGCAATTCCTAATCCTGTGCAGGCTCCTGCAGCAGTTGTATTGGAAGAAGTTACAAATGGATAAGTTCCAAAATCTACATCTAATAAAGAACCTTGAGCACCTTCACAAAGTATAGATTTTCCTGCTTTTTGTGCTTGCGCCAAATATTCCTCGCTATCTATAAAAGTTAATTTTTTTAAATCTTCAATTGCTTCAAAGAATTCAGTTTCTAGTTCGGCTAAGTTATATTGAAGTTCTACATTATAAAAAGCAATCATTGCCTCATGTTTATCTGCAAGAGAACGGTAGCGCTCTTTAAAGTCAACTAATTCAATATCGCCAACGCGAATTCCGTTTCTTCCGGTTTTATCCATGTAAGTTGGCCCAATACCTTTCAAAGTAGATCCAATTTTTGCTTTCCCTTTTGATGCTTCCGATGCAGCATCTAATAATCTGTGGGTTGGAAGAATTAAATGTGCTTTTCTAGAAATAATTAATTTGGATTTAATATCTAAATTAAATTTCGCTAATCCATCAATTTCACCTTTAAAAACTACTGGGTCAATAACCACTCCGTTACCAATAATGTTAATGTTATTGTCGTGAAAAATTCCAGAAGGGATTGTTCTTAAAACGTGTTTTATTCCGTCAAATTCAAGGGTATGTCCTGCATTTGGTCCGCCTTGAAATCGTGCAATAATATCATATTTTGAAGTAAGAACATCAACTATTTTTCCTTTTCCTTCATCTCCCCATTGTAATCCGAGTAGTAAATCTACTGTCATTGTATTGTGTGTTTAGTATTATTATTTGTTGAAACTCTATTGTTTTTTGTTTGCGTAAAAATAGAGTGAGTGGTTGGTGATTTCGATGCCAAAAATTTCTTCGATTGTTTGCTTAATTGTTTGTATTCTTGGGTCACAAAATTCAATTACTTCGCCGGTGTCGGTCATGATAATATGATCATGTTGTTTATCAAAATAGGACTTTTCGTAATGTGCTTGGTTTTGACCAAATTGGTGTTTTCGAACCAAACCACAATCTAATAACAACTCGATGGTATTGTATAGGGTAGCTCTACTCACTCGATAGTTTTTGTTTTTCATTTTGATATATAAATTTTCAATATCAAAATGCTCCTGATTTTCATAAATTTCTTGGAGTATTGCATAGCGTTCAGGTGTTTTGCGGTGGCCTTTTACCTCAAGATAAGTTGTAAAAACATTTTTTACAATTTCCTGATTATTACTATTATCGGTGGTGATTTGTGTCATAGTAGCGCAAAGATAAATTTTAGTTTAGAAGAATTAAAATTTAAAAGTTTAAAGTTATAAACCAGTTGTTAATAATCAGATCTAGTTTTTGTAGACTCTAGTTACTTTTTCAATTCCATCTATTTTTTTAATATTATCAATTAGTTTTTTAAGGATAGTGTTGTTTTGAACAATTACGGCAACTTGACCATTGAAAATTCCTGCTTCACCATTTAGTGTAATACTTTGAATATTCACATTCATTTGGTTAGATATCACTTTTGTCAATTCATTGGTAAGTCCTAATGTATCCATTCCGGTTATTTTTAAAACAGCTTTAAATTCTTGCTGTGAAGAATCTATCCATTTGGCCTGCATGATTCTGTACGCATAATTTGATTGCATTGAAATGGCATTTGGACAATCTTTTTTATGAACTTTTATGCCCTCATTTATTGTTACAAAGCCAAATACAGAATCCCCAGGAATAGGATTGCAGCAATTAGAGAGTTTGTATTCCAATCGATCTTGTTCTTTGCCAAAAACCAACAAATCATAGTTGCTACTTAATTCTTGTTTAAATACATCTTCGTTATTGTTATTTGGCGAACGCTTAATTTTATTTTTGAAGAAGTTGATTAAAGTATTACTTTTTTGTGCAGCATAATCTTTTAATTGTTGATTTTCAATCGCGCCAATTCCCACTCGATAAAATAAATCCAAACTGGTTTTTAATTTGAAAAAATTAACCAATTCATTGACAATCGATTCATTTAAATTGATTTTCAAATGTTTTAGTTTTCTTGAAAGTAATTCTTTTCCTTCCTCTGCAATTTTCTTGGTGTCTTCGTTAAGTACATTACGAATTTTGTTCTTGGCTCTAGAAGTCGTTACATATTCCAACCAGTTGATGGTTGGTTTTTGATTAGGGGAGGTGATGACTTCAATTTGGTCACCACTTTTTAATTCGTAATTGAGTTGAACTAACTTTCCGTTTACTCGAGTTCCTCTTGTTTTGATTCCGATTTCGGAGTGAATACTGAATGCAAAATCTAGTGAAGTTGCTCCTTTGGGAAGCGATTTTATTTCGCCTTTAGGTGTAAATACAAATATTTCTTTTGCATAAAGATTCATTTTAAAATCCTCTACAAAATCAACAGCATTGGTTTCCGAATTTTCAAGTGCTTCTTTTAATAAATTCAGCCAAATATCTAATCCGTTTTCTTCATTAACACCTTGTTTGTATTTGTAATGCGCTGCATATCCTTTTTCGGCAATTTCATCCATTCGTTCACTGCGAATTTGTACTTCAACCCATCTTCCTTTAGGTCCCATTACTGTGGCGTGAAGCGCTTCATAACCTGTTGTTTTAGGTGAAGAGATCCAATCTCGAAGTCTGCTTGGGCTAGGTCTATAATGATCGGTAACAATTGAATAAATCTTCCAAGCTAAGAATTTCTCATCGTGTGGGTTGGATTTATATATTATTCGCAAAGCAAATTTGTCGTATACCTCATCAAAAGTGACATTTTGCGCAAGCATTTTTCTTCGAATGGAATAAATAGATTTAGGTCTTCCTTTGATGATGTAATCTACTCCTTCTTCGTTTAAGGTCTTTTTAAGAACATTAGAAACTAATTTTATATAGTCATCTTGTTCTTCTTTAGTTTCCTTTATTTTGCTAACAATATCATTATAAACAGTTGGTTCGGTGTATTTTAATCCCAGGTCTTCAAGTTTGGTTTTAATGTTATAAAGACCTAATCTATGAGCTAAAGGCCCGTAGATATATAAAGTTTCCGATGCTATTTTCACTTGTTTGTATTCGGGCATCGAATCCATCGTTTGCATGTTGTGCAAACGGTCGGCAATTTTTATCAAAATTACACGAACATCATCATTCAAGGTTAATAGCATTTTACGGAAATTTTCCGCCTGCATCGAAATGTTCATTTCTTTTTTAACTTGAGAAATTTTGGTTAATCCT
>CAMCBB010000094.1 GCA_945872875.1 Flavobacterium psychrophilum | reverse complement strand
AAACATCCAACTAAATGGATGCCACTTTATAGTAGGGTTACTTTTAGTTTGCAGCCCTATTCAGAAGCATTAGCTATTGGCGATTTGCAAAGTAAAATCATGGAAGAAGTAATGCAAATTCCGAATATTGAAACCAAATGGAATAGCGAAGAAATTGAAAACTTCGTATTAGAAAAACTGAAAACTACGATTTAGTTTTCCTCTCGGTGTACTTTATTAAAATCAAATGCCGGCCTGCAAACTGATAGGTATTCGCAAGGTTCCTCAAAAGGATTGGAATATTGCACCCGCGTATTTTTATCTATTTTTATGGATTGGCCTTTCTCCAAAACAATTGTTTCGCCTTCAATAATAAATTGCTTTTTTCCGGATATGATATAAGTGTATTCTTCAAATTCTGGGGTTTGAAAAGGCTCACTCCAATTTGGTGGCGCAACCATATGTGCTATAGATAAGTCACTATTTCCAGTTGTAGGAATTCCGTGGTGTTCTTCAATTAATTTACCGTCAGTAGTTGGAACTACAAAAGGATTATTTTGGATTAGGTATTTTTTTATCATCTTAGATTTAAATTATTAAACTTTTAATTAGAAAGTTGACTGCAATAATATGTGTTTTTTTCGTTATAAAATTAATGAAAATTAGTGTTTTTTTTGTTCAATGTTAAGTTAATGTTACCATATTTTAATTTAACTTTTGATGTGAAGTTATTATTGTAAAAAAAATTTTTTTATTACAACTAAAAATTTAAATTTGCTTCTGATTCAAGTTTATTACAACTAAAAACTTATTAATTATTAAAAACTATTAAAATTAAAAAAAATGGCAAACGCAAAAAAAGAAAACGGAACTAATGGCGGAGGTATGATGACAGGAATTATCATCGCATCTTGTATTCTTGTAGGTATTATTGTATGGAAATTCATTATGGGAGCTCCAGGAAATTTCGAAAATGAAAAAGCAATGATTGAGGCTGGTGCTGAAGCTGGTCACCCAAAAGCAGGAAACTATTTAGCAATGGTATACAAAGGAGGAGCAATCGTTCCTGTTTTATTAGGATGTTTATTAATGGTAATTGTATTTTCTTTTGAAAGATATTTTGTAATTTCTAAAGCTTCAGGAACTGGAAATTTAGATAAATTCATGTCTTCAATTCAAGGTGATATCGCTAAAGGAAATATTGATAGCGCTATTGCTGCTTGTGACAAACAACAAGGATCTGTTGCAAATGCTATAAAATCAGCTCTAGTTAAATATCAAGAAGTTAAAAAAGAAGGATTTAATAGCGAAGAAGCTGCTGAAATGATTCACAAAGAAATCGAAGAAGCTACTTCATTAGAAATGCCAATGTTAGAAAAACACATGACTATCCTTTCTACATTAGTTTCTTTAGGAACTCTTGCAGGATTATTAGGAACAGTAACAGGGATGATTAAAGCGTTTGGTGCGTTAGCTTCTTCTGGAACTCCAGACCAAGCCATGCTTGCAAATGGTATCTCGGAAGCGCTTATTAACACTGCAACAGGTATCTCTACTTCTGCTTTAGCAATTGTGACATACAACCTTTTTACTTCTAAAATTGACACATTAACCTACTCTATTGACGAAGCAGGTAATGCAATTGTTAATTCTTACAGAAGAATGAAAGGGAGTAATAAATAATAATTAATTTTTTTGAAACGATTATTTCAAAAAATTAAAAAAAAATAAAAAATGGCTAAATTAAAAATGTCCAAAAAAGCAGCTTCTATTGACATGACCGCAATGTGTGATGTGGCTTTCCTTTTGCTAACGTTCTTCATTTTGACCGCTACAGCAAAACTACCTGAGCCATTGCCTGTTCAAACACCTGCTTCTACAGTTCAAACTAAACTTCCAGAAACTGGATTAGCTACACTTACTGTTGGAAAAAACAATGTAGGTCAAAGTGTATTCTTTGGAATGAAAGACAGAGACATACGCGTTGCAACATTGGAATTAATGGGTGAAAGCCGTGGGATTAAATTTTCTGAAAATGAAATTGCTCAATTTTCATTAATTGAAGAATTTGGTGTTCCTTTATCTGGTTTGAAGCAGCTTATTGCCATGTCTAATGCCAATAGAAATAAAAGTGGAGTACAACCTGGTATCCCTACCGATTCATTAAACAATGAATTGAAAGATTGGATTATGTATGCACGCAAAGCAAGTATTGAATTAAAAGACAAAGAATTGGACTTCGCAATTAAAGGCGATGCTAAACAACAATATCCTCAAATTAGAAAAATTATGGATATGTTACAAGATCAAAAAATAAATAATTTTAGTTTGGTTACGGGTTTAAGAGCTAAACCTAAAACTAATTAATTTTATTTTTTGAAATAATTATAAATTTTTATACAAAAACTATAAAATGGCTGAATTAAATACTGGCGATAGTGGAGGTGGCAAAGGTGGCAAAGTAAGAAGTAAAAAACAAAACTCTAAAGTAGATTTAACTGCAATGGTAGATTTGGCATTCTTGCTTATTACCTTCTTTATGCTAACAACATCTTTATCAAAACCACAATCTATGCCTTTAGGCTTGCCTGCCAAAGATGATAAAGAAACTAAGATTCCACCTGTTAAAACAGACCAAAGAAGAACGGTAACTATAATATTAGGTGAAGGGGATCAAATAAAATGGTTTCACGGATTGCTGGCAACTCCAGAGCCTAACGGAGCTCCAAAAACTACAGACTACGGTAAAAATGGTATTCGCAAGATCTTACTAGATCGCGTGGCATCTATCCCTGTAGTTATGGGTGATAAAGAAAAAGGAATGATTGTAATTATCAAACCTACAAAAAAATCAACCTATAAGAACTTAGTTGATATTTTAGATGAAATGGCAATTTGTAAAGTGCCTACCTATGCAATAGTTAATGAGTTTACCCCAGAGGAAAATAAATTAGCTGAGGAATTAAACAAATAATATGCCTTTTGGTATTAAATAAAATTACAAAAAGATGAAAATAGACCTATTAGGGAAACAGTGGATGGACATCGTTTTTGAAGGGCGTAACAAAAGCTATGGTGCATATCTATTGCGTAAGGAAAACAGTAAAACCAATCTTAGAGCATTAGCTATAGGAGCTATTGTTTTTTCGTTAGCAGTAGCTTCACCTATTATTCTTGAGTTTATCAGTAGTGTTACTGCAACTACTGATGAAGGATTACACGACCGAATAACAACAGTGAAACTTCCTCCTAAAGAAGAAAAACCAAAAGAAGATTTGAAACCACCTCCACCACCAAAACCAAGAGAAGATGTGGTGAAGTTTGTTAAACCAGTGGTTGCAAAAAAAGAAGAGGTTACTGAAGAACCGCCTAAAGTAGAAGACATCAAAGACAAAAATCTTGGTAAAGAAAATATTGAAGGTGATAAAGATGCTGCCTTAACAGTAGATCCTCCAGGAAATGGACCTCCTCAAGATGTTGTAGATGATAATACTATTTATGACTCTGCAGGTATTGAGGTACAACCTGGATTTATAGGTGGTATGTCTAAATGGTATAAGTTCTTAAGCAATAACTTTACTCCACCAGATGAACCTGGACTTAAAGGAAAAGTAACTGTATCATTTGTGGTAGAAAAAGATGGTTCGTTAACTGATATTAAAGTATTAAAAGATATTGGTTACGGTTCAGGAAGAGAAGCAGAAAGAGTAATGCGTAAAAGTCCAAAATGGACTCCAGCAGAACAAAACGGAAGAAAAGTTCGTTGTGCTTTTATTCAAACTTTCTCTATTGAAAACCCAGACGAATAAATGATTAAGCATATACTTACAAACTATAAGAAGAAATCGCTTAAAGAGCGATTTCTTCTATTTATAGGTGTTTTGTTTCTTATGATTTATTTAACACTTGGGTCTATACTAATCTTTTGGACTACATTTCCAATTCGAATGGAAACCAAATACCGAATCGCTTTAGGCAGCTTGTTAATTATATATGGAACATTTAGATTTTGGAGAATATTGAAAACCGATTCTGATGATTAAAATTTCAAATAAAATAGTATTTACTCTTTTTGCAACAGGATTTATTTTTGTCGCGCTATTATCTTGTAAAAAAGATAAAAGCGAAGAAACTATTTTAACAGGTTCCACCTCTATTCTTGTTGATGAATCTATATTTCCAATTGCAGAAGATCAAATGATTGTATTTGAAAGTCAATACGATGCAAAAATTAAATTAATTCCGCAATCAGAAAAAGAAAGTGTGCTTTCATTTGTATCAAATAAAGCCCAAACCATAATTTTGACAAGAAAGTTAAATACTAAAGAAAATAACTATTTTAAAAACAAAAAGATTAAACCTTTAGAAACACCTTTCGCAATTGATGGAATTGCCTTAATTAAAAACAACAAATCAAAAGATACTATTCAAGATATATCAGAAATTGTAGCTTTTTTAAATGGAAAACCAACCAAAATAAAAGGGTTAGTTTTTGATAATGCCAATTCTAGTTCAACTAGATATTTATTAGAATTAGCAGGATTAAAAAACATACCTGAAAAGGGCGTTTTTTCATTCAATACCAATAATGAAGTAATTGATTATGTATCAAAAAACGAAGGTATGATTGGAGTAGTTGGAATGAATTGGATTTTTCAACCTACAGAGAAAATTAAAAAAGCATTAGAAAACATTACTGTATTAAGTGTTAAAGACAAAGGATCAAATGAATATGTATATCCAAGTCAGGAAAACCTCGGGAATAGAAAATATCCTTTGGCACGCGTTTTGTATATTATCAATTGTCAAGGTTATGATGGATTAGGAATTGGTTTTGCTTCATTCATAGCTGGTGAAACCGGACAACGAATAATATTAAAATCGGGGCTTGCACCAATGCGCGAGCCAAGCAGAAATATAAGTATTAGAAATAAAATTGAAAGTAAATAGAAAATTAAATAAGATGAAAAATTTCAAAATTTTAAGCCTAGTTTTTTTAACATCAATTGCTTCGGGTGTTGCCCAAGATGTTGATCAAGCAAAAAAAGCAATTGATGCAGAGCAATATGAAAAAGCAAAAGCAGTGCTTAAAAACAACCTACTAGCAAAACCAGATAATGGTAAAGCTGCTTTTTTACTTGGTAACATCTACCTAAAACAAAACATTGAAGATTCAGCTAAAATCTATTTTCAAAGAGGACTTTCCACTTCAGATGGCGCTCGTTTAAGCACTATTGGTTTAGGTCAAATTGATTTAGAAAATGGAAATACCGCTGCTGCTCATGCAATATTTGATCAAGTTATAAAAGAATTGAAAAAGAGAGATATTGAAGAATATTTATATATCGCGCAAGCTTATATGAGTAATTCAAAACCCGATTATAAAGCAGCAATTAATTTACTATTAAAGGCGCAAACTGCAAATCCTAACGATGCCAGTGTAAAATTGTTTTTAGGAGATGCTTATTATGGGGATAAAAGTCAAAACGATGCGTATGTATCTTACAGAGATGCCTACGCAATTGACAACACCATGATTAGAGCTAAAATGCAATTAGGTGTTTTGTTAAAAGGTGCAAAAGCTTATACAGAAGCTGTAAAAGCCTATGACGAAGTGTTGGCATTAAATCCTAGTTATGGTCCAGTTTTTAGAGAATTGGCAGAAACTTATTATTTATGGGCCAATAATAAACCATCTACTTACAAAGAAAACATTGATAAAGCATTAAGTAATTATGAAAAATACATGAGCTTAACCGATTATTCGTTGCCGTCGCGTATGCGTCATGCCGATTTCTTAATCTTAGCTAAAGATTTTAAAGCTTTAGAGGCAGAAGCTAATGAAATGAAAAAATTAGATAAGGTTAATCCGCGTATCTTAAGATATTTAGGTTATTCTGCATATCAAAACGGAAATTATGACTCAGCAATTAGTGCCCTAACAGAGTACATTACAAAAGGAACTAACAAAGTTATTGCTGCAGATTATTATAATTTAGGTTTAGCTAAAATTTCTAAATCTATTGCAGCCGATGGTAAAACAGTTGATGGCGCAGCATTAAGCATGGGAACTGAAGATATTAAAAAATCATTAGAAATTGATTTAGCAATTGCAAATGGTTTGAATGAAGTAGCTAAAAAATACTTTACTCAAAAAGTGTATCCAGTTGCAAGTGCCTTATTTGAATTAGCAATTACAAATCCTGATTCTAGAAATTTCCTTGAAGACAATGTGTATTTTGGCCTTTCTGTATTAACTGAAAACAGAGGTAAAGAATTAAAAGATGTAAATATGGTTGCGCTTCAAAATGCGGACAAAGCTATGGA
>CAMCBB010000093.1 GCA_945872875.1 Flavobacterium psychrophilum | reverse complement strand
TGTATTTAGAAGATGATATTCCGCATATCGAAATGAAACGCGGATAATTAGATTTTGGTGATTACCAATTCCACGCGTCTATCGTATTCGGGTTCTTTTCCAAGCGGCACTTTATTGCCATAACCTTTGTAAGTCATTCGATTTTTTGGAACCCTTCTAAAAGTCAAATATTTATAAACAGCTAGTGCTCTATTTAACGACAATTGTCTTTTTTTAGTGTCTTTATCAATGGCTTCCCTTTGATTTAGAGGCGTACAGCAAACATGGCCTTGAATTTCAAATTCTATATTTTTATAGCGCAAGGTTAATAGCGCCACACGATCTAATTCGGCTTTAGCTTTGTCTAACAATTTGCTACTTCCTTTATCAAAAAGAATATTTTCTAAATAAATGTGATCACCAACCACATGATCTTTTTTCAGCATGTTATAAAAACCAGGAAGCACTAATTTTGGCAGCTCCTTCAAATTTAAAACCACATCTACTCTTCGGTTTTTAGAGCGTTTTTCGGGAAGATTGTCAAGCACATCATCGTCAATTAATATCTTTCCTTTTCCTTCAATGGTGATAATAATTTTACTTTTTACACCATTTTCTGTAAGTGCATTTACAATTGTTGTGGCTCTATTGGTAGACAGTTTAAAATTATAATCATCTTTTCCAATGTCATCCGTGTAGCCAAAAATTTCAACAGATTCAATTCGTGTAGAATCGGTGTTTTTAATAAAATCTACGACTTCTTTAGTTTGTTTTTCGTCAAGCGAAAATTTGTCGAATTCAAAATATACAGACTTCACAGCCTCTTCTTGACCGTAGGCAAGACCTAGTATAAAAAAGGGAATATATTTTAAATACTTAATCATTATTGTAGTATTTTATTGTACTCAATTGGGTTTGCCAATAAAGAAGTTGCTCTTGCAATTTCAACATTATTTTTCAAGTAATATTGGTAAAGCCCTTCTTTGTATTGGTATCTTTTTATGATTTCTTCAAGTATTAATTTCTTAATTTCTTTTTGATTTTTATCTAATAAAGCCTCCTCACTTTTTTGTAAAGCCGTCATTAATTGATCGTATTGTAGTTTTATAGAATCGTCAATTTTTTCCTTTTTAGCTTTTTCCAAAGTTGTTTTTAAGGCCAATTCGGTTTCAGTATCAAAACTAATTTTTTCTTTTTTCAAGAAAGCTTTAAAATCCACAAAGTCGGCGTCGTTGAAATTCGGAATTGTTGTTCCTAAATTCGGATTTTTGTAATAATAATGCGTTACATAGTTAAAGAAGGCATCGTTTTTTTGCAATACCTCAGCAATGGTGCTTGTTTTGGTTTCGGCAAGTTCAACATCAGGCTGAATTCCCCCTCCATCGTATACGGTTCTACCCTTTTTGGTTTTAAAGGCGTTGTATTTTGAAGCATCAGTTCGTACGGCTTTTCCTTCAGCATCTTTATGCCAATAATCTAATGCTTGAATACATCTTCCGGCAGGAGTGTAATAACGCGAAATAGTTACTTTTACCTGAGTTCCATAAGTCATATCAATTGGTCGTTGCACCAATCCTTTTCCAAAACTACGACTTCCTAAAACCACTGCCCGATCTAAATCTTGTAGGGCTCCGGATACAATTTCTGAAGCCGAAGCACTTTTTCCATTTACAATTACTACAAGCGGAATTTCCAAATCAATTGGTTCATTAGTCGTTTTATAGGTGATGTTGTATTTGGTGTTTTTTGATTTTGTAGTTACAATTATTTCCCCTTTTGGTACAAATAAATTACACACATTTACCGCCTCATTCAATAAACCTCCTGGATTTCCTCTTAGGTCTAATACGATTCTTTCTGCACCCTGTTCTTTAAGTTTTTGTAAAGCTTCTTTGGTCTCTTGAGTGGTTTTTCTGTTGAATGCGGTTAACGCAATGTAACCTGTTTTTTCATCTATTTTAGCAAAGAAAGGCACCGCTTTTATTTCTACTTCATCCAATACAATTTGGGTAGAAAGCGTTTTTCCTTGACGAATGTATTTAACTTCTACTTTAGTGTTTTTTGCCCCTTTTAACAATTGAGAAGCATCATCTTTAAAATCAGACAACAACACATCTCCAATTTGAAAAATAGCATCACCGGCCTTTAATCCGGCTTTATCTGCAGGAAACCCTTTGTAGGGCTCTTTTATGATTAACTTGTCTTCTTTTCTAGTAATCATAGCGCCAATTCCAGTATATTCTCCGGTGTTGTTGATTTTAAATTTTACAACATCTTGTTCGTTAAAATAGTTGGTATATGGATCTAATTCGGCAAGCATACTTTTTATGGCTTTATCCATTAGTTCTGCCGGATTTACCTCATCAACATAGTTTTGATTTACGGTTTTAAAAAGCGTGGTAAAGATTTCGATTTGTTTGGCTATTTCAAAAAAATCATCTTTAAAACTCACCCCAATAAATAAAAAACCTGAAGCTAAAATCGGAACAAGATATCTTTTTTTAAAATTGGAATACATGATAATTTTTTTTCTAGCTTTCTTAAAAACTATGTTTATGAATTTTTTTCAGCAACCCATTTTTCAAATAATTGAATTGTTTTTTCTTCAATCTCCTGATAAGTTAAAAGCTCATTTGTTTGATAAAAAAACATAAAAGCATAGGGTTTGTCTGTATTTTCGTGCAATAAATGCTTGTTTAATCTATAACATTCACGCAAAACGCGTTTTAAATAATTTCTATCCGAAGCATTTTTAAAATATTTTTTAGAAACCGAAACTCCAAATACTACTTTCTCATTTGCCCCTTCTGTAGGTGCATAAACCAATCGTAAAGGATATTTAGAAACTGATTTACCTTCAGAGAAAAGTAAATCAATTGTCTTTCTACTCTTTAGTTTCTCTAATTTAGAATAAGTAAAATCTTTGTTTTCGACCAAAATTATTTTGTGTTGTAAATGTTGTAAACCATTTTCAAATCGGTGTAATTGATATAAAATTGCATTCGATTGTCTTCTTTTTTTCGGGTTACGATAAGAATAACGCATTTTTCACCTTCATTATCGGTGCAATTAAAGCCCAATGTATCATCATTTTCATTAGAAATTTTTTCTAAATATGCATCAATTTTATACAATTGTAATTCTTTGGAATTTACAATAAATCGATCCTTATTTCCGTCAAGTGTAATTATAATATCTGCTTTTTTAAAATCAGACCAATTGCTCCAAGCGCCTTTTTCGTTTTTATCCATAACGCTCATACTGCTGGTTTTAAAACGATAGACCTGGGCCGCCGTTTGTTGAAAACCAAAGCAGATAAAAACAAAAAGTAATAAATATCTTAAAGATTTCATGATGAAAATATAATTGGATGTAAAACTACAAATTCTATTCTAAAAATAAAGCGCTCTCTTAAGAACGCTTTATGAATTATTTTATTTCATTACTATTGTTCTCCGGCTTCACATCGGCCATAAGACCGCTTGGATCAATAGTGATTTTTTTTACTTTTTTGGAGTTTGTTGGTAACCAGAATGAATAATTTGGATTACCCCAAGCCCAATCGTTCAAAATAGTTCGTTTCATAGCAGGATTTGGATTTTCTTTTATGAAACTCAACATTCGTAAAGGAATGTAAAAAGCTTCTTTAGTTCCATCTATATATTCAACCAATAAATCTATCGGCATTGGAATTCTTCCGATTCGTTCTAAAGAAATTTTTATTGTTTCAGTATCCTCGAAAACTTCTTTAATTCCGTAATCAATCGTGTTTAGCGTTTTGGTCCAATCCGTTAAATACCAATCTAAATTCGCTCCCGAAACTCTTTCTGCAGTTCGTTTTATATCGTTGGGAGTTGGGTGTTTAAACTTAAAATCTGCATAATAGCGTTTCAAAGTTTTCATCAAATTTTCCTCTCCGATGAGGTATTGTAATTGAGCTAAAAATACTTCCCCTTTGCTATAGGAAGCAATGCTGTAACTTCTATTTTCATCATATCGATCACCATGTGTAGTAAGCGGATGTTCTTTTCCTGAATTTGCTAAATTGATATAACTTTTTATGGCTCCTGCAAATGGGTTTGCCGCTTTTGACACCGACAATTCATTCAACCCTAAATCTTCAATAAAAGAGGTAAACCCTTCATCCATCCATGGGTGTTTACTTTCATTGGATGCTAAAATATGCTGGAACCACGAGTGTCCCATTTCATGTGCAATCACGCCAACCAATCCGTCAAATGTGCCTTCCCCTAAAATCAAGGTACACATGGCGTATTCCATTCCGCCATCTCCCCCCTGAATTACAGAATATTGATCGTAGGGATATTTGCCAACTATAGTGTTATAATATTCCATCAACTGCACCGTTTTTGGCTGTGCCTGTTTCCAGTTTTCAATAATTTTCGGATTGTTTTTATAGATGAAATGTAGGGTTGTCCCAAAGTTGGTAGGTACCACATCGTGAAGATAATTTATATCTGCAGCCCATGTAAAATCGTGCACATTGGGTGCGATAAAATGCCAGGTTAAAGTCTTTTGTTTTTTAGGAACAGCCACAACTACGCCTTTATCTTGGTAATTAAATCCAACTTCGTTGCCATTTTGTATATAGCCCGTTCCGCCTAGAAGATAATTTTTATCGATAGTGATTTTTACATCAAAATTTCCCCAAACACCATGAAATTCCCGAGCGATATAAGGATCAGCATGCCATCCTTCAAAGTCAAATTCGGCCATTTTTGGATACCATTGCGCCATAGAAAGTTCCACGCCTTCTTTATTATTTCTTCCTGATCTACGAATTTGAACCGGAACTTGACCTTCAAAATCTAAAGTAAAAGTGGTTGATTTTCCAGGAAGGATAGGCTTAGCAAGTGTAACTTCAAGAATCGTTTCTACTTCTTTTGCTTCGGCAGAAAAGCCATCTTGCATAAAATTTGAAACATGTAAATACCCAATTTCATTAGTTTGTAATTTGGCAATTCTACTTTCTTTTATTTCTTTATCACCCACCTTGGTTTTAGTAACCATACGACCATCTGGATCTTTTATGGCTTGTAATCTTTTGTCCATTTCGCTTCCTGGTTGAAAAGCATTATTGAACAAGTGATAAAAAACACGATGTAAAGTATCCGAGGAATTATTGGTGTAAACTAATTCTTGTTTGCCTTTGTATTGATAGGTTTTTACATCCATGGAAACTTCCATTTTGTAATCAACATGTTGTTGCCAGTAGCCGTTACTTTGAGCGAATAATCCGGAGGTTGTTATTCCGAAAAATAGTAAGAATAGAATTTTTTTCATGTTAGTTAATGAAAAAAGGAAGGCGTTAACCTTCCCTTAATATGAATTAGTTTTTAAGTTTTTTAACCTTTATTTTTTTAGATAATAATTCTGCCATTTGCAAAGCATTGTAGGCGTTTACAATTTTTCCAGAAACACATGCATTTGAAAACGGAATTTCTTTTTTAGCCTCATCTACAATTACAGTTTCAGAAATAGGTGTTCCAGAATCCATTAAAATATGTTTTACTTGAGAAGCAGTTAATTGAGGGTAATACGAACGGATTAATGCCGCAACACCTGCCGCATTTGGAGACGCCATAGAAGTGCCTTGTTCGTATTTGTATTCATTATTTGGAACTGTTGCATAAATTTCGACTCCAGGAGCAAATACATCAACATTTTTTGCACCATAGTTAGAAAAATCTGCTACTATTTCTTTTCCAAATTTATTGTTTAATGCCCCAATTGTAATTAGATTATCACTAATTTCTTTTCCGTTAGCTTCATCCGTTGGAAAATTTGGTTCAGCATCAACATCCTTAGAATCATTACCTGCAGCATGAACAATTAATACATCTTTACTAGCAGCATATTTTATAGCATCCCAAACCCATTCTTTGTGTGGAGAGTAATCTTTTCCAAAACTTCCATTGATTACTTTAGCACCATTGTCTACTGCATAACGAATAGCTAAGGCGATGTCTTTATCGTACTCATCACCATTTGGAACCGCGCGAACTGCCATTATTGATACATTATTTGCAACTACACCATCGCCGCCAATACCATTTCCACGATCTTGAGCTATGATTCCTGCAACATGTGTTCCATGAAGCGCATCTTTTACATCTGGACCTTTTACATTCCCATTTCCGTATTGCGTATTTTTCATGTCTTCAGGATTGTCATCTACTTTTCTACCATTAAATTCTACATTTAAGTTGTAGTTTAATTGGTCGTAAACATAATCTACATACGAATTGATTTCCTCTTGAAACCCTTCACCAGCTTGAGAAGCAATGTTCGTCATGATCATTTTGCTTCTTAATAAACTAGCTTCAGTAGTGACAATGCTTTTAAGTTCTTCAATAGTATATTTATCTTTTTTCAAATAGGCCTGAATTTCTTTATTTGCTTTAGAAATCATATC
>CAMCBB010000092.1 GCA_945872875.1 Flavobacterium psychrophilum | reverse complement strand
CAAATTTGTCCGTACAAATGAACAATCATTATAGCTTTGGTATTGGAAGTGATTTTTGCCTCAATTAAATCGGGGTTGATGTTATAGGTATTGATATCCGGTTCTACCAAAACAGGAATATGACCTGCATTTATAATTGCAAGTATAGTCGCAATATAGGTATTTGACGGAACTATAATTTCTGATTTTTTTGGAAAATCAAATACTTGAAGCCCTAATATTAAAGCATCCAAACCATTTGCCACACCAATACAATACTTTGTACCACAATAATGTGCATAATTTTCTTCAAAAACTTTTACTTCGTTTCCTAAGACATACCAACCTTTATCTAAAAATGCTTTGAATTTTTCTTGAAAGTGTGGCTCAAATTCTTTGTTTAGAATATTGAGATTTTCGTAGGGAATTATTTTATCTGTATGGCTCATATATATAGTCTTTTGGATCGTAATACTCTGATGCTAAAACCAATAGAACAGCATCTTTAGAAAAGCTATGCATAGAATGATAATCTTCTGGATAAAGGAACAAACATTTTTCTGGATGATCTAAAGTAAATTCCTCTAGATTCGTACCGTCATCATTTGCGATTTTACAAGAACCGTGAATACAAATTGCAGCTTGTATCGTTTTGTGATGCCTGTGTTTTCCACGAACAGAATCATCAACATTATAAATGTAAAAAACCCTTTTTATATCAAAAGGGATGTTTTTTTCTAGAACCGTAAGCGAACCTCGAGATTCGTGAAATGACTTTATATGAATTAATTTAGGCATACCTTTTAATAATTAATTTTCGAATGAATTTAGGTACAAATGTAAAACTCTTATGTTCTAAAACCTCGTTTTTTCGTTTATAAACTACTTTTTCTTTTAATAATTTAGGTAACAACTTAGTAGATGTTTTATAACGGGTTGAATCTTCTTTTACAATTGCAAATTGATTATTATAAGAATCGATTCTACTCCAATAATCTAAATACAATGCATCAACCCCTTTTTGATGCTTTGCCTTATATTCATTAAAACCATTAGAAGCCCAACTTTCATTGAATATTTTAAAATGATGGAAATGATAAAAAATCATTTGCTCCTGATTTGAATAATACCGATTTTCAATTTTTTCAACTTTATAATTATTTAGATTCCAAGGAGCTAAACCACTAATTTTGTCATTTAAAACAAAAACTTCATTAGAATACAAAGTTAACCATTTGTCAAGATATTTCTGATCGGCAAATCGATCGTTCACTTTATCGTATTCATCGCCACAAAACTCAATACATTCCTCTTTCCATTTTTGCAAACAATTCAATCCAGTTTCATTATTCTTAAAAATTTGAAAGCTGACATTATACATTCCAAATTTACTTAAATGAGTAATTTCATCTGAAAATTTGTGTGGCGTAATTACAATTGAATATTCATTTAGTTTATCAAAAAGGGATTTGGGAGAATCTAAAAATAATATATCCGCATCAAGCGAACAAATATGCGGCAAGTTGTACTTTTTTAATAAATATAAAGGCAAACAGGGACTTAATGTAAAGTAGTATTCTATTCTACTTCTATTAGATTTTGCTAAGGTTAATTCGGCATCATTTTCTTCTATATCAGATAATTGAATTGTTTTAACCTCAGGGTAATCTTTTTTATTATTCTCGAAATATTCTCTTGTAAAATCGTCTAAACAAAGGATATACAATTCAAAATCTGAAGTATACTCTTTAAGTGAATTATACAATACCAATCCACGAGAAAGATAATTTTTATCGAAAAAGGTAGTTAAAAAAAGCATTACGATTTTAATTTAAGTAAATATCCTTTCCAAAAAACCTCCGTTTGATCATTAATTTTTGATGGAAAATCGCAAAAACTATCAAACTCTAAAACTAGTTCATAGTTTTCAAATAAATTGAGAAGTTTGTTTTCATTAAAAAACCAACATGGATAAGATGCTTGATATATTTCTTCTTTTACATTTTGAACAGTAATAATATCCCTAGAATAATTAGCAATTGCCGTTCTATCTATAATAATGTATGGAATTTTTAGTTCAGAAACATATTTAATCCAATGTTTTGGATCTTCTAAATATTGTAGCACACTACTTAACAACAATACATTTGGAGAAAATTTATCTAATGCTTGCGAGAAATTTTCATGAAAAAACAATTTGTCATCTTCAAAATATTCTTTCCCACAAGAAACAAAATGTGGTTGTTCTATGATACACCATTTAATACTATTAAGATATTGCAACATTTTTATGTTCTGATAGTAAGTACTACCTAAACTTCCTCCAAAATCAATAATATTTAAATTATTATTGTTTTCAATAGCAACTTTTTGCAGGCAACAAAGTAATGCCCAACTGTATTGAATAGAATCAAATAGTACACTATCTCTTTCATAAACTGCCTCACCATTTTTTACTTTTAATAAGGCATTTTTACATTTTTCAAGAATAATTTCTGAATCATATCCAGTTGTCATGCTTTGCGCTTGAGTCCAAGACTGGAAATCACCCTGCCACATTCCCTTTTTTTTCTTTTTAAAAATCCTTTTAAATTTTATTTTAATATTTTTAAAATAATTTTTTTCCATAAAGACTTTTTTGTGTGTTGTTCAATATATTTTTTAAAAAACCAAGTTGATTCTTCAATTTTAATTTTGGTAAGATTAATCTCGTCTATTGGATTCTGATCTAATTCTAGATTAATTGTATGAGTTCCTAAATCATCAAAACCAATGTTTTTAACTAAGGATATTGTGGGATGAAGGCAATATTTATTATTACAAAAAAGAGAAGCATGCCATCTTATTGCCCAAGAGTTTACTTTTCCTTCTATTTGATCTTTAAGCATTTGAACAAATTCATGAGTATTATTCCTGTTAAATTCAAACTCTTGCTTATTTGAAACTATCTGATTTAAAAGAAATTGCGCATCAGAATTAAATAACTTCCAACTACTTTTCCAAGTAGCCCATCCCCAACAATCTGCTCCTTTAAGAAAAAAAGTGCTTTCACAATCTTCTACATTTTTAAAATAATAATTCCAAGCATGTATACAACCAACTTCAGAATCATCTTCATACATTGATAATGCTTGATTCATGTATTTTAAAAAACCTTTTGATACTATTAAATCGTCTTCAACAACAATAATTTTACCATATTTATTTACGATTTCCGTAACTCCATCAATAATTGAATTTGCAAGACCTTTGTTTTTTTCATGTTCAATAACAACAACTTTTTTGAATCTATTTTCAGAATTGACAATTTGTCTAACTTGACGGATATTATTTAATCCTTCTTGGTCAACATTTTCTTTGGCACCATCACAATAAATAAACAAATCACTTTGACTAGATTCTTGACACAAAGCCAATGAATTCAATACTTTTTGAGTATGAATAGGTCTATTGTACGTAAATAACACTATTGGAGCATTGTTTTGTTCCATTAAAAGCTTGTTGTAAATTTATACTTTTCGGTTACTATTAAAAATTGACCTTTTAGTCCAATATATTTTCGTGTATAAAATTTAATGTTTTTCTTATTTAATATCTTAAATAAATCATTTACTGTATCCATTTCACCTTTTCTATCACAATCATCCATCAATATGATAAATTCATCTTCAGTATTAAAATTCATTGCCAAATCAACAATATTATGTCTTGAAAAACGATCGCTTCCAAATGGGCCATCTATAATATATAAATCAAACTTCCCTGTAATTTCTTTTTCTAATCCCGAATAGGAAGTACTAGAATAATTATTAATTTGTTTTTCCTCTAAATCAAATTGAAGAATTTTTGTAAATGAAGATATTTGAAAATTTTGTTGAAAAATTGAAATCCATTCATTATCATGTTCAACAACGGTATGATTTTTCAATTCTAAATAATGCTTGCCATAAGTTGCAATGAATTTGGTTGATTCACCTAAACCAAGTTCTAATATAGATGTGGGTTTATATTCATTTAAAATTCTATTTAGTATATAAAAGAATGAATAACTTCCTGCCCAACGTCCAATATTTAAAGGCAGATTTAATAGATGCTCTTTACCTCTTATGCTGTCATGGTATACGTTTGCCCAATCTAATTCTCTATTGTAAGCTAAATTTTCATTTAACTTCTTTTTCATTCTTTTAAAAAACATATTTATTAAATTATATTATTGCAAATATAACAAATTCTTTACTTGATTGAATTTGTTTATAAAAGGTATTTATCACTAAAAAAAAATATCTTTGCACCTTATAAATAAATCATCATGGACATCAATACCGAAGTACACAATGCCTTTGAAGTAATAAAAAATGGCGGGATTATTCTTTACCCAACCGATACCGTTTGGGGAATAGGCTGCGATGCAACTAATCCTGAAGCTATTGCGAAAATATATGCGTTAAAGCAGCGAGAAGATTCTAAGAGTATGATTGTGCTAATGAATGGCGATAAAATGATGTACAATGTATTTTCGGCTATTCCAGATTTGGCATGGGATTTATGGGAATTATCTGAAAAACCAACTACTTTGATATTAGATAATCCGAGAAATATTGCCGAAAATTTGATTGCTGCCGATAAAACACTGGGGGTTAGAATAATTAAGGAACCTTTTTGTTTTAAATTATTAGAGCGAATGAAAAAACCAATAGTTTCTACATCAGCTAATATCTCCGGAATGGAAACCCCAAAAACTTTTAAAGAAATTAGCCCTGAAATTATAAAAGGTGTAGACTATGTAGTAAATTTGCAAAGAGATAAAGTATGCAAAAACCCATCTACAATTATTAAACTTTCATTAGACAATCAAGTGAAGGTTATTAGAAAATAAAATGAATTATACCAAAGCGCTAAATAATCCTATTTTTAAAATAATAGCACAAGCAAGCCAAGAACTTAACTTAGAGAGTTACGTAATTGGTGGTTTTGTTCGTGATTTTATTTTGGAACGGGACTTCAAAAAAGATATTGATGTCGTGGCGCTTGGATCTGGAATTGAATTGGCATTAATAGTTTCGGATTTAATCCCTAATAAGCCTAAAGTTCAAGTTTTTAAAAATTACGGAACGGCGATGCTGCGCTATAAAGACATAGATATTGAATTTGTTGGAGCCCGAAAAGAAAGTTACTTGCAGGAAAGTCGAAATCCTATTGTAGAAAACGGAACTCTTGAAGACGACCAAAACCGAAGAGATTTTACAATAAATGCATTAGCAATATCGCTTAACAAAGATAATTATGGGGATTTAATCGATCCATTTAATGGATTAGAGGATTTGCAAAACAAATGTATTAAAACTCCTTTAAACCCCGATATTACTTATTCGGATGATCCCTTGCGTATGATGCGTGCCATTCGATTTGCAACCCAATTGAATTTTGATATTGAGCAAGAATCGTTAATTGCAATTGAACGAAATAAAGAGCGATTGAATATTATTTCGGGTGAACGAATTGTAGACGAATTAAATAAAATATTGTCTACCGATAAGCCTTCAATTGGCTTTTTACATTTGTACAAAACGGGATTATTAGATTTAATTTTACCCGAATTAACTGCATTAAATAATGTAGAAGAAGTTGAAGGACACACCCATAAAAACAATTTTTATCACACTTTAGAAGTCGTAGATAATATTTGTCCGAATACCGAAGATGTATGGTTACGATGGGCGGCTTTACTTCATGACATTGGAAAAGCACCCACAAAAAAATTCAATAAAAAACAAGGATGGACCTTTCACGGGCATGAATTTTTGGGAGGTAAAATGGTAAAGAAAATTTTTGAACGATTGCACATGCCACTCAACAACAAATTAAAATTTGTTCAAAAAATGGTTATTATGAGTTCAAGACCGATTGTTTTAGCTCAAGACACAGTTACTGATTCGGCGGTTAGACGTTTAGTATTTGATGCTGGTGATGATGTAGATGATTTAATGACTCTTTGTGAAGCTGACATTACTACTAAAAATCCGGTTAAGTTCAAGAAGTACCACAATAACTTTGATATTGTTCGTAAGAAAATAATTGAAGTTGAAGAAAAAGATCATGTAAGACAATTTCAACCACCAATTTCTGGTGAAGAAATCATGCAACTCTTTAATTTAAAACCTTCAAGAGAGATTGGTATGCTAAAAGAAGCAGTTAAAGAAGCTATTTTGGATGGTAAAATTCCGAATGAATACGAGGCTGCTTATGAATTTGTATTAAGCAGAGCCCAAAAATTAGGTTTACAAAAAGCAGATAATTAAAATTAGTTTTATGAAAAAATATTTTCAAAAATCAGCCAAAATCTCTTTGATACTAGTTTATCTAGTAATTTTTGCAGGCGCTTTTGTAAGACTAACTGGATCTGGAATGGGATGCCCTGATTGGCCAAAATGTTTCGGATATTATATTCCTCCAACAGAATTAAAAGAACTACTTTTTACACCCGGAAAAGAATACGATAAAGGGCAAGTCATTATTAAAGA
>CAMCBB010000091.1 GCA_945872875.1 Flavobacterium psychrophilum | reverse complement strand
AGTTATGTTGAAAATACGATTAATAGTATTCTCAATCAAACTTTCACAAATTATGAAGTATTGATTGTAAACGATTGCTCTACGGATGACAGTGTAGCTAAAGTAAAGCCGTTTCTTTCAGAAAAAATCAAACTCATAGCACATTCTGAAAACAAAGGATTATCTGCTGCCAGAAATACCGGAATACAAAATGCTAATGCAAATTACATTACCTTTCTTGATGCAGATGATTTATGGAAAACTACTTTTTTAGAAACTATTTTTCGATTAATTAATGATTTTCCAGAAGCAAGAATTTTCGGAACCAATTATGAGGAAGTGTATTCTAATAAAATAATTACTCCTAAAAATTTACCAATTGGGTTAAAACCAAACAGCAATCAACTTGTAAGTTTTTTCAAATTCAATTTAGGACAAGGAATTTACAACCATGGAAGTGTTTGTTTCCATAAAGAAGTTTATTCTAAAGCTGGCATGTATGATGAAAATATTGACTTTGCTGAAGATATTGATTTTAATATTCGAGCGAATTATCATTTTAAATTGGCCTATTCCAATACCATTCAAATGCAGTATTTCATGGAAACTGGATTACAACTTACCCGAAGTTCCATTTTGAACAAAAGGCTTCCAGATTATGACAAATATGATGTTTTTGCAACCGAAAATAAGGACATAGCAAAGTATTTAGCATTTGAAAGATATGTTTTAGCCAAGCATATTAAAACCGATGGAGGGCAGGAATTATTTAAGAAAATCAGTTTGAAAATAGATTACAACTATCTCAATTGGAAGCAAAAATTACTTTTGAAATTACCTGCATTTATTTTGAAATTAATAAAAGAAATTAAGGAAGTATTAATTAAAAACGGACTTAAAATTACGAGTTATTAATTGCTAATTAATTTTCATTAATTCCAACCACTGCTTCCCAATCATATCAATAGAAAATTGCTTTACGCTGGCTTTTGCATTAGCTTTACAATTATTATATAGCTCTTCGTTTGAAGCCATTTCATTCATTGACACGATCAATTTTTCTTGATTTTGGTTTTCTACTAAGATTCCGTTTTCTTGATTAATAATAATTTCACTTGGACCCGAAAAACAATCAAAGGCAACAACTGGGGTTTCACAAGTTAAAGATTCCAATAAAACCGTTGGAAACCCTTCATTTCTACTTGTCAATACAGAATAAAGTGCTTGTTTATAATAAGGAAATGGGTTGGCAACTTTTCCTTCAAACAAAATAAAATCTTGCAAGTTTAGCCTTGCTACTTGACTCTCTAATTTTTTCTTTAGCAAACCATCTCCCAATAATACTAACTTAATACTTTGCTTTGGCAGATTTGATGCTGCATAACAATCAATTAAAACATCAAATTGTTTCACTGAATCTTGCATCCGTCCTACAGCTAAAATGTATTTATAATTGAGTTTCAGATTTTCATTTGATGCCTTTTCAATTAATTTAAAATCAATTGGATTGTAAATAGTTTCAATATTTGAATACGAAAATTCAGATTTAATTTTATCATGAATCGCTTTAGAAACCGCTACAATTTTAAAACAATGAGAATAAATTGTATTGGCTAATAATTTGCTTTTCGGAAAATACAAATTGGTCATGAAACTATGAACAGCAACTATCAATGGGGATTTGTAGATATATTTTGCAATATAAAATTCTTGTAAAGCGTGGCGTTTTACTCGAAAATCAATGATATAATCAAATTTATTTTTCTTAAAAAATTGTTTTAAAACCTTAAATCGGTTGAGACGATTATAAAATCCATTAGACTGATTTTTTAGTTTACCAAGGTTTAAAACTTCACCTGCAAAATCATATTCAATTTTATCCACCACAATAACATGATGGACTTTACAATTGTTTTTCTCCAAAAAAATTGACAAAGTTGCAGCACAGCGTTCTGCTCCTCCCGTTGCGAGCTGATCGGAAACGATACAAATTCTAGGTTGCTTTTTTTCGGAAACGTTCAAATTTTAACTATTTTAGCAACAAATATAAGCAATAAGTGAGAATATTATTAATTGGTGAATTTAGCAGATTACACAATTCCTTAAAAGAAGGATTGGTTGCACTTGGTCATGAGGTAATTATCGTTGCTAACGGTGATGGTTTCAAGAATTATCCGGTTGATTTATCAACTAAAGCCAAATGGTGTGAAACAAAATTGGGAAACATCCCAAGACAGCTGATTTTTCGATTAACCAAATTTGATATTGCTCGAATAGAATTTGGAATTCGTTTTTATTTGCATTTGGATAAGTTGAAAAACTTTGATGTAGTACAATTAATTAATGAGTCACCAATACAAACCACCCCACGTTTTGAACGATTTCTTTTAAAAAAATTATTTGCTCAAAATAAAAAATCATTTCTGCTTTGTTGTGGAGTAGATTACTTGGTTGCTAAACATTTGATCGAAAAAAAAGAACGGTATTCGATTATGAATCCCTATTTTGAAAATCCTAAATTGAAAAAAGAATTTAGTTATATTTTAAATTTTCTTTCAAATAATCATAAAAAAACTCATGATTTAGTATATCAAAATATTCAGGGCGTTATTTGTTCTGATATGGATTATGTGCTAGCGATGCAAAAGCATCCAATGTTTTTAGGTTTGATTCCAAATCCAATAAATACCGATGCGATTGAATTTTCTGAACTTAAAATTGAAGATAAAATAATTATTTTTTTAGGAATCAATCGCGGTACTTATTACACCAAAGGAATTGCCTTTTTTGAAAAAGCATTGGAAATAATTAAAGTAAAATATTCATCAAAAATTGAGATTATAATAGCAGAAAATTTACCCTATCTAACTTACATTAACCAATACAATAGAGCGCATATTATTTTAGATCAAGTTTATAGTTTTGATCAAGGTTACAATGCATTAGAAGCTATGGCGAAAGGCAAAGTGGTTTTTACAGGCGCAGAAAATGAATTTACTCAATATTATAATTTGACTGAAAAAGTTACAATAAATGCCCTGCCTGATGTGGATTATTTGATAAATGAATTAGAACATTTAATTAATAACCCAAATGAAATAATTGCTATTGGTACAAGAGCAAGAAATTTTATTGAGAAAGAACACAACTACATTGAAGTTGCTAATAAATATTTATCCAAATGGAATGATTAGTTTTTAACTAGTTTTCTAAACATAAATAGAATAATCAAAAAACTCACCACGTTAGCCGCTAAATATGCTTGCACCACACCTTCAGATGAGCGGCTTGGAATCCATAAATAAGCTAATATTAAGAAACAGGAATTAAATACAATTTCTATAATAAAATATTTTTTTAGCATTGATTTTACTAGTATTTGAAATCCGAAGGCAAGTGTCATTATTCTGAAAAAATCACCTAATAATTGCCAAATCAAAATCGAATTAATTTTATTAAATTCTTCGGTGAAAGCCAATTGAATAATATAACTTTTCAATATTAAGATTACCAAAATCATCCCTATAAATAAAGGAACCAAAGTTTTAAAATAACTTTTTAATTCCATTTTAAATTCGGAGTCCGTTTTCAAAGAGGCAAGTTTTGGCATATAATACATTGAAAGTCCCGTGTTAAAAATCAACATGTAAAAACTAGAAAGTCGGTTTACACCATCCCAAATTCCAGCTTCTTGAATCGAATGAACTGAAACAATATTATCTCGAATTGATATTAGAGTAAGCGGAACCAAAACAGCACTTAATAAAGCCATTATTGAAAAGCGCTGCATGTCGCTCAAGTATTTTTTTAATTCAATTTGATGGTAATCAAAATTAAAATTTTTGAAGGTTTTTCTAATAAATAAGTAGGTTACAAAAAACATAATCACCTCACCTACAGCAACAGAAAGCAATCCGCCCTGTATATTATTTTGCCAAATTAAATAAGCAGTACTTGCAAAAATGATTAGGTTGGAAATTATTTGAATGCTAATTATATGTTTGAATTTTTCAAATGAATTATATACCGAGGTCCAAAATACATTGATAACTATTAAGGGAAGCATTAACCCGAAAAACTGAATTGGAGTTGTGTAGGAATTAGTAAAAAAGATCCAATTGGAAATCCAAATAGAGCATAGGGCAACTGAGACTCCTAATACTATTGCAAGCCCTAAAAAAACTCCAAAAAAAGTAGAATAAATTATGGATACTTCTTCTTTATCTTCCTTGTTTTCAACAATAAGCTTAACGACAGAGGTATTCATGCCCAAAGTTGCAATCGACTTGATCATTGCAGTAAAGTTTCGAAAGCTCCCCATTAGTGCCATTCCAGATGGACCTAAAAAAACAGAAATAATCTTAGACGACAGCAATCCCAACACAAAACTAACCCCAACCGAAACAGAATTCAGTGAAAGAACTTTGATCAATGGATTGTTTTTGAGTTTACTAATCACTATAAATCTCTTATAACTTTAGCAGGAATTCCAGCTGCAATAACATTTTCTGGAATGTTATTCGTCACTACAGAACCACTTCCAATAACAGAATTAGCACCAATTGAAACTCCTTTAAGAATCGTTACATTATCTCCAATAAATACATTGGATCCAATTAATATATCTTCTGTTAGAATAGTATTCGAATTACGATCTTGAGGATGAAGATTGTGTCCATCATTATCCATAATTGCACAATTAACACCAATTAAAGTAGCATTTCCAATAGTTATTTTAGAAAAAGCTACAGCCGAAAAAGCATTATTTATGGTAACATTATCACCAATATGGATGGAACTAGATTCATTTCTAGCTTCTAAATAAGTATAATGTGAATAATAATTTGGAGATGCAACCACCCCAATTTGCACATTTTTTCCAAAAGAAATGGTTCCGTTTCCCTTCAATAATAAAGGATGAAAACAATTTGGTTTACCAATGCTGTTTTTACAATCCGAAAGAAATTGGTATTTCCATACTCGAAGAGCAACAAAAATAAATTTATATACTAGTCTCATTTTGCATTTATTAAAAAACAGTTTCTAATAATGAATAATTTATAGTTTCTACTTCATAAAAGTTCTGAATAACCGTCTTTGCACCAAAACTTTCTTTCCAAAACAAAAGTCCTTTATTTATTTTTCGTCCATCGTATTCATTACAAATTCCAAAATCATGATAATGGTACTCTTTAAATACTTCTTTAATTAAATGATTGTGTAAAAAGTCTAAACTTCCACTTACATTTTTCATTTCATTACCAGATATATATTGCGAATGCACTACTTTTTTATTTACAAAAACAGTTGTTCCACCAAGCAATTCCTCATTATTATAGACATTAAATTGTCGAATGTTATTAGGAAATAAATTTTTCAATTTAGTTATCTCAGATAAGGTGTGGACAGGTTTGGCATTGTGTTTTGTGGCTAAATTTGGAACTAATATTTCATTCCAAAATAGGTCAAAACTCGTTTCTTCTTTTACAACTAATTCATTTTTAATACCTCTTTTCACCCCTTCCATTCGATTACTATCGATTGCAATTTTGTTAGTCAAATCTAAAACTGATAAAGCATCTCTCCTATACAATTTTGCTTTTACAATGAATAAGCAATATTCTAATTCATCAGAAAAGTAATCAGTATAAATAGTTGGAATTGTTTTTACAATTAGTTTTTCAATTGAGTTCTCATTTAAAAACTGTAATACATTTTTAAAAATAGAAATAACAGCACTTAATTTGGCTTTATTGTTTAGGATCAAACCTCCATAAGTTAGGCCTTGATGCGAATAAACTGTATCCTCTACTCTATTTGCAGGTACTACTGCAATTAATTTATCCCCATCAAAAACCATCAACGAATAATCTTTAAATCGATCGGAATGATAATCCATGAAATTTCTATCAAACAAAAAAGTAGCATTTTTGGCAACACTAATAAAAGCATTCCAAATAGTAAAATCTTGAGGATGATATAATCGAACTTGGTATTGTTTCACGAGATGTTTTAAAACTTTGGAAAATTACACAATAATTATTAGCAATTCCAATTACAAATGTAGTTATCTAAAAATAAATACCTAATTTAGACCATCCAAATTGATTAATTGCAGTGAAAATTAAAATTCATAAACTAATTTTAGGGCTATTTATTGGCCTATCAGGCGCAATTTATGGTCAAAATGTTTCGTTGTACCAACAATTTAACGGTAGATACGACTTTACTTTTATTGGCAACACCATGAATTTAGGTGAAAACAACATCACTGCTGGCTGTGAAGGCTTACTTATTAATTCTTCTTCGGCAAACTTAAACATAAACCCAAATCAAATTATTCAAAATGCCTATTTGTATTGGGCAGGATCTGGCACTGGAGATTTTGATATTGATTTAAATTCAATTCCTATTTCAGCACAAAGAACTTTCTCAAATATTTCAATTTCTTCAGGTCTTCCCTACTTTAGTGCATTCGCAGATATTACTTCACAAGTGGTAAGTACTGGAAATGGTAATTACACTCTTTCAGATTTAGATGTTAGTCAAACTTTATTAAACACAACTGGATATTGTTCTAACCGAACAAATTTTGCTGGCTGGGCTATAATAATAGTCTATAAGGATTTAAGTTTACCACTAAACCAGATTAATA
>CAMCBB010000090.1 GCA_945872875.1 Flavobacterium psychrophilum | reverse complement strand
GAAAAAGCACTTGAAGAAATTCGTCCTTTTTTAAATTCAGATGGTGGAGATATCATTTTGATTTCGATAGAAGATGAAAAACATGTAAAAGTGAAATTTCAAGGGGCATGCACTAGTTGTAGTGTGAACCAAATGACTTTAAAAGCCGGTATCGAAACAACTATTAAGAAATATGCACCTCAAATTGAAACCGTAGAGAATATAGAGTAGCTACTAGCTATTCTTTGTTACTTTTCGATTTTAAAACATAGAAAAATGATTGAAACCGATATACTTATTATTGGAGCAGGACCAACCGGATTATTTGCTGTTTTTGAAGCAGGATTGTTACAGTTGAAATGCCACATAATTGACGCACTTCCGCAACCTGGTGGGCAATTGGCCGAGTTATATCCTAAAAAACCAATTTTTGATATTCCAGGTTACCCCGAAGTTTTAGCTGGTGATTTAGTAACCAATTTAATGGAACAAATTAAGCAATTTCAACCAGGTTTTACCCTAGCTGAAACTGCAGAAACAATAGATAAATTAGAAGATGGAACATTTATCGTTACCACTAATAAAGGAACGAAACATCATGCTAAGGCCGTTGCAATTGCAGGAGGATTAGGAACTTTTGAACCCAGAAAACCGCAGTTAGAAAACATCGCTTTTTATGAAGAAAAAGGCGTGGAATATTTTGTTAAAGACCCCGAATTATTTCGAAATAAAAGAGTAGTAATTGCCGGAGGAGGCGACTCAGCTCTAGATTGGAGTGTTTTCCTTTCTAATGTAGCTTCAGAAGTTACTTTGGTTCATAGAAGAAATGAATTTCGTGGTGCATTAGATTCAGTTGAAAAAGTACAAGAATTAAAAAAATCAGGAAAAATTAACTTGATTACTCCTGCAGAAGTAGTTGCTATTAACGGTAAAGACCATGTAGAAAGTATCGTTCTTGAAAACGAAGGCATCCAACAAGTCATAGAAACAGATTATTTTATTCCTTTGTTTGGGCTTACGCCAAAATTAGGAGCGATAGCTAATTGGGGATTGGAGATTGAAAAGAATGCAATCAAAGTTAATAATGCCTTAGATTATCAAACCAATATTTCAGGAATTTATGCTATTGGCGATGTAAATATTTATCCAGGTAAATTGAAATTAATCCTATGTGGATTTCACGAAGCAACTTTAATGTGTCAAAGTGTTTACCAACGCATTAACCCAGGCAAAAAATATGTACTAAAGTATACAACCGTTTCGGGGGTAGATGGGTTTGATGGTACACGAAAAGAAGCTGAAAAAGCAGTTGTAAAATCAATAGATTAATTGGGATGCCACAAGACATAACCATAAAAATTACCGATAGAAATGGAGTTTTGCATGAAGTGCAAGCACCAACCGACATGAATTTAAATGCAATGGAGCTAATTCGAATGTATGAATTAGCAGAAGAAGGAACTGTTGGAGTTTGTGGAGGAATGGCAATGTGCGCTTCTTGTCAATGTTATGTTTTAAATGATGTATTAAATACAGAACGCAATGACGATGAAGAAGCAATGTTATTAGACGCTTATCATGTTAAGCCCAATAGCCGACTTGGTTGTCAAATTCCAATAACTGAAGAAATAGACGGACTGGAACTAGAAATAGCTCCAGAACAATAAAAAAAGCGAGAAATTCTTCTCGCTTTTTTAATACCCAAGTTTTATCTTAGCTTCTGGAAAAATTCTTTCCACAAATTTTTCATATGCTAATCCAGAAGGATGTAATCCATCTGTTGCAACTAAATTTGGCTGTAGTAATCCTAATCTTGTTATATCGGTAATGTTTATGAAAGTAATATTATTTGCTTCACAATAGTTTTTTGCAAATAAATTATAATTGTCAATTTGTGAAGAAATAGCTGGATTGCCATTTCCATAAGGAGTGAAAGCATAATCAGGAATGGAAACTACAATTACGCGTTCTTTTATTCCCTTTGCTTTCGCAATTGCCGTTGCAATTAATTCCGGAAATTCTTGTTGATATATACTAAAAGGTTTGTTTTGATATTGATTATTTACGCCAATTAATAAAGTAACCAGATCATAATCATTAGAAGGATTTTGTGATACTATGGCCGCTTTTAAATTAGTAGTTGTCCATCCCGTTTGAGCAATAATTTTTGTAATTATTGAATCTTTTTCGGAAAGAATTCCTTTAATTTCCGTTTGTAATTGTATAGGAAATCGACATGCATCACAAACACTATGTCCTATTGTGTAACTATCACCAAGTGCTAAATATTTAATTGTTTTGCTACTTTCAATAGTATTAGTTGCGTTATTCTCAATGCTACAACTTGCAAATGCAAACAGTAGAATTAGAATAATTATATGTTGAATTTTTAACCTCATCAAGTGAAATAATTAAGCCATTTCTAATTTTTGTTCCACTTGCTCTTCAATGGCATTCCAAAGTCCGATGCGTTTTTCTAATGCTTCTATGGATACCTCTTCTAGTTCTTTCCATTTGACTTCATTAGTACCACACAATTCAGAAATCATTTGCATTGCCATTGGGCCGTGTTCATCGGCATCCAATTCAATATGGCGCTCGAAATAATATATCAATTTTGATAAATCGGTTTCTGGAAAATTGGTTTGAAAGTTTTTTAATATTTCGGTAAACATACTCGGAATTAAATCTTCTCTTCCAAAGGTAAATGCAGCTGCAATTTTATGAGCTTTCCCTTCTTCGATTATTCTAAAAGTAAAATCTAAAAATGCTTTTACATTAGGATGTAAGTCACTTTGTTTTATCGAGACAAATATGTTTTGGGTAGTTTTTACATTTTCAAGAAATGCATTTATTTCTTTGGTATTAGCCCCACATTGTTGCATCGCATCTAGATACATCTCAAAATGGCTTTGTCTTGTTCCGTCAAAAGCCAAATCGGTTTCTTCGGCAACTACAATTTCGTTAATTAAATAACGCACTTGCGGATTTCCAATTGGTAACCAAGGGGTAGTTGTGCAGGTAAGTTTGTTTTGCAAAGCCTTAAGCAATGACATAAAATCCCAAACTGCATAGATGTGGTTTTCTAAAAAACAATGTAAATCTTCAATTGTTTTAACTTTTTCGTATAACGAATGAGCCAGTAATTGATTTTTGTATCCTTGGATCTTATTATTAATTGAATCTATTGTCATTATTGTAATTTTATGTAAAAATAAAAAAGCCTCTCGTAATGAAGAAGCTTTTTATATCAATTTTAATTATTGTTTAATCAATTATTTGAATGCCGGAATTCCAGTAATATCAGCACCTGTAATTAATAAGTGGATGTCGTGAGTCCCTTCGTAAGTTATTACCGATTCTAGGTTCATACTATGGCGCATGATAGAATATTCTCCAGTAATTCCCATCCCTCCTAAAATTTGTCTTGCCTCACGAGCAATGTTAATTGCCATATCTACATTATTTCTTTTTGCCATCGAAATTTGAGCTGTTGTTGCTTTTCCTTCGTTTCTTAGCACTCCTAATCTCCAGGTAAGCAATTGTGCTTTGGTGATTTCGGTAATCATTTCGGCTAATTTCTTTTGTTGTAATTGGGTTCCAGCGATTGGTTTGTCAAACTGAATTCTTTCTTTTGCATAGCGCAAAGCAGTGTCATAGCAATCCATAGCTGCACCAATAGCGCCCCAAGCAATTCCGTATCTTGCAGAATCCAAACACATCATTGGAGCTCCAAGACCCGACTTTCCTGGTAATAAATTTTCTTTTGGAACTTTTACATTATCAAAAATCAATTCTCCTGTAGCACTTGCACGAAGTGACCATTTATTGTGCGTTTCTGGAGTGGTAAATCCTTCCATACCTCGTTCTACAATAAGTCCGTGAATTCTTCCTTCTTCATTTTTTGCCCAAACCACAGCTACATCAGCAAATGGTGCATTAGAAATCCACATTTTAGCACCATTTAATAGATAATGATCGCCCATATCTTTAAAATTAGTCACCATTCCGCTCGGATTAGATCCATGATCGGGTTCGGTCAAGCCGAAACAACCCATGAATTCTCCAGTTGCTAATTTTGGTAAATATTTCATCCGTTGCGCTTCGGTTCCAAATTTCCAAATAGGATACATTACCAAAGAAGATTGTACCGATGAGGTAGAACGAACTCCCGAATCTCCTCTTTCAATTTCTTGCATGATTAATCCGTAAGAAATTTGATCTAAGCCGGCACCACCATATTCTTCTGGAATATAAGGTCCAAATCCACCAATTTCTCCCAAACCTTTGATAATTTGCTTCGGAAATTCAGCTCTTTGAGCATAATCTTCAATGATAGGAGAAACTTCGCGTTTAACCCACGCACGAGCAGAATCTCTAACTAATTTATGTTCTTCGGTTAGCAAATCGTCTAACAAGTAATAATCTGGAGCTTGAAATAAATCTGGTTTCATTCGAATGTTTGTTTTTGATGTCGACAAATTTACATAAACATATTTAGTATTTCATTCAACGAATGTTATAATTTTTATGGATATGATAATTTTTTTGGAAAAAGAAAGGAAAATAATAACAATAATAGAATTTACATTTTAAGATAAAATGCATTTGTTAGTTCTATATATTCTTCAGTGTATTGATGTCTTGAAGTTTCAATAACCAATTCATCTGCAGTTAAAGTGCTTAATTCATAGCGTTTAAAAGCCAACAAACTTCTTTTGATTTCGCTAGTTGGAGTACCTTTTATTCGAGTGACTTTTATTGGGAAAAGTTCCACTTCGGCACACAAATCAATAAATCTTTCTTCCTCTTTATAAGGAATAATAACTGCAAAAATTCCGTTTTCAGATAATAATAAATCGGCTGCTTCAACCAATTCTTCAAAAGGTAATGCTTCTTGAAAACGTGCTAAGTCTCGTTGCTCATTTTCAGTTTTATAATCTTCCGAATAAAAAGGAGGATTAGAAATGATGAGGTCATAGGTATCTTCAGGTTCCTCAACAAATTCATCAAGTCCTGCATGAAAGCAAAATAAGCGATCGCCCCAAGGTGAATTTTCGAAATTTTCAACGCATTGTTCGTAGGCATCTTCGTCAATTTCTATGGCGTCAATTTGCTCGGCATTGCTTCTTTGCGCTAGCATTAAAGATAAAATTCCGGTTCCGGCACCAATGTCTAAAACAGAAAAAGGATTGTTATCAATAGGACACCATGCTCCAAGCAAAACCCCGTCTGTTCCAATTTTCATGGCACATCGGGTTTGATTAACAGAAAATTTTTTGAATTGAAACAAAATGATTATCGATTATTAATTTATACAAATCAAATAAACGGAAGTAGAATGCTATAAATACATTTCTACTAAACCTTCAGGAAGGTTCATGATTACTTTTTTATTTTCTCTGTCAATTTTCACAAGAAATTGATCAATCATTGGAACCAAAATTTCAACCGATCCATTTACCACTTCAAATAGTGCTTGGGCAGAAGTGTCGTTGATGGAAACAATTTTACCAAACACTCCCAATCGTTGATCTTCAATTTCAAATCCGATTACTTCATGAAAATAAAATTTGTTGCCTTCAAGTTTTGGCAACATATTTAAAGGAAGATAAATTTCGCAGCCAATTATTTCATCGGCATCTGCTTCATTATCTACATCTTCAAATTTTACTCTAAGAAAATCGCCTTTGTGTAAGTTGCTATTTTCAATAAAATATGGAACCAAGTTTTTGTTGAATTCAACAAAAACCGATTCCATATTTTCATATAACTCAGGTTCATCGGTATCTAAATAGATTAGGACTTCCCCTTTGAAACTAAATTTTTTTGCAATTTTGCCTAAATAGAAACAATCTTCTTTACGCATTATTGCAAATGTATTAAGCCTCTGTTTCTTCGTTATTTTCTTCAGCAGGAGCAGCTTCTTCAGCAGGAGCAGCTTCTTCTTCAGTAACTTCAGCAACTACTTCTTCAGCAGCAGCTTCCTCAGCAGGCGCAGCTTCTTCTTCAGTAACTTCAGCAACTACTTCTTCAACAGGAGCAGCTTCTTCTGTAGCAACTTCAGTAACTACTTCTTCCTCTTCTGTAGCAATTTCTTCAGCAGCAACTTCAGCAATTTCTTCTTCAACAACTTCTGGTGCTTCTGCAGCTTTTAAAGCTTCAGCAGCAGCATTGATTCTTTTTTCGTTAGCAGCTTGTTCTGCTTTTAAAGCTTTAGCTTTAGCATCTTTTTGTGCTTTAGTTAAAGTTTCTTTTTTAGCATCAACTTTTCCAGCTTTTTCTTTAATCCAAGCTTCTAATTTAGCATCCGCTTGATCTTGAGTTAAAGCTCCTTTACGAACTCCTCCATCAAGGTGGTGTTTCAATAAAGCTCCTTTATAAGAAAGGATAGCTCTAGCTGTGTCTGTTGGTTGTGCTCCATTGTGTAACCATTGTACCGCTTGGTCAAGGTTTAATTCAATAGTTGCAGGATTGGTGTTTGGATTGTAAGTTCCTAATTTTTCAAGGAATCTACCGTCTCTTTTTGCGCGAGCATCTGCCGCTACGATCCAGTAAAATGGTTTTTGTTTTTTACCGTGTCTTTGTAATCTAATTTTTACTGACATAATCTAAATGATTAAATTGAGGTACTCGACCTCGGTTAATTAAGGGTGCAAATATATAAAACTTTTTGATTCTAACTAATTGTGAATAAAAAAAATAGTTT
>CAMCBB010000089.1 GCA_945872875.1 Flavobacterium psychrophilum | reverse complement strand
AATAAAGATTTTCCTTTATAAAATCCATTTGAAATAAAACTAACTTCATTTTCAACTGTAGAAATCTCCCAACTTTCTCCAGTATTATCTGAAGAAATTGGTTTATTTAATAAAGTTTTGAGTTTGGTCCCTCCCCATATTCTTTCTTTTAATATAGGTTGAAATTGAAGCGGATATATCTTCATGAATTAAATATTATGATACAAAGATGCAAAAAACAGATTTATTTTAATTACTCTGATTTATGTTTTTAAGAACCTGTATTGCTTTTTCGATATGAATGGAACTAGAAACACTATTGAAAATTAAGCGAATTATTCCGTTTTGATCTGCAACATAAGTTTGTCTTCCTGGCAAAAAAATGAATGAATTTGGAACTCCGAATAACTTTCTCAACTTTTTATCTGCATCCGAAAGCAAGATAAATGGAAGTTTGAATTTACTTTTAAACTTAACATGTGAAGCAACTGAATCGGCACTTATCCCAATAACTTCTGCTCCCAAGTCTTTAAATATTTGGTAATTATCTCTAAAACTACAAGCTTGAGCGGTACATCCTGGAGTATTATCTTTAGGGTAAAAATAAATCACCACAGGTTGTTTTCCTATAATTTGTTTGCTTTCAAATGATTTGCCATTAGTATCTAAAGCAACAAAGTTTGGCAGTTTATCCCCTATTTCTAGTGCCATTTAGTTTCCTTTATAGGTTACAAAATTTCTAGGAGTTTCATATAAAACCACTTCCAAATCTTTGGAAGCATCAATATGTTTTCGAAGTTTATTCCAGATTACCACTGCAATATTTTCGGCAGTTGGATTCAATTCTTTAAAATCGAGTACATCTAAATTTAGATTTTTATGGTCAAAAGCATTCTCAATATGCTCTTTAATTAAATCAGAAAGGATTTTTACATCAATCACAAAACCAGTTTCAGAATCAATTTCACCTGTAACCGACACAATTAATTCATAGTTATGACCATGAAAATTTGGGTTGTTGCATTTTCCGAAAACAGCATCATTTTTTTCATTAGACCAATCTTTTCTATACAATCGATGCGCTGCGTTAAAATGTGCTTTTCTAGAAACAGTTACTAACATGGGTAAAGGGTTTTGGGTACTAGGTTTTGGGTACTAGGTTTTGGGTTAAAATTTAAATGTTCTTCTATAATTTATGATCTTCGAGGTAATGATAAAATTCGTCAAAAATTATCTTAAACCAAACGGTATATATTTCAGGATTTTGCTTCATGTCGTTTTTCACGTCTTCAATACCCATCCATTTCCAACTTTCTACTTCGTCTGAATTTATAATAGGCTCTTCGTTGTAATATCCAATCATTACATGGTCTAATTCATGCTCTGTTAAACCATTATCAAATGGTGCTTTATAAATGAAATGAAACAATTCTTTCAATTCGGCTGTAAAACCCATTTCTTCCATTAACCTTCTGGTTCCGGCTTCGATATTAGTTTCTCCAGCACGCTGGTGACTGCAACATGTGTTAGTCCAAAGTAAAGGCGAATGGTATTTGTGATTAGCTCTTTGTTGCAGCATGATTTCGTTTTTACCATTCAAAATAAAAACCGAAAAGGCACGATGTAAAACTGCTTTTTCATGCGCCTCCAATTTGTTCATCAGCCCAATTGGTTCGTCTTTTTCATTAACTAATATTACTTGTTCTTCTTTCATCAAAAATCGTATTCAGGTCAAAAATACAAAAAAAGTTATGTTGGCAAAATTTAGTTGAATCAACAACCGTTAAACTTTCCTTAAAGATCCAATTATTAAACATAAATTGCAACTAGTATAAAAATCCTGTTGTAAATTTGTATTTGTAAATAAATTTAGCATAAAATGAAATACACAATATTAATTTGGATCGTACTTCCACTAATAGTGCTAAATGCTTGCGGGCAAACCTATAAAAAAGTAGAACCAAAAAACAATTCAACTGCTATGGAAAATATGATTAATAAACCAGAAAATCCATATTATTCAAATACCGATACTTCAAAATTAAATCTATCGGATACTGAATGGAAGAAGGTACTTTCTCCTGATTTATATGCTGTAGCTCGAGAAGCAGATACCGAAAGAGCATTTACAGGAACCATGTGGAACTCGGAAGCTAAAGGAACTTATTATTGCGCCGCTTGTGGCTTTAAATTATTTAAATCCAATCAAAAATTTACCAGCAGCTGTGGATGGCCAAGTTTTTTTGAGCAACAAAATAAAGAAAGTATCACTTTTAAAGCAGATAATTCCTATGGAATGCAACGAGTTGAAGCACTTTGCGGAAGATGTAACAGTCACTTAGGCCATTTATTTGATGATGGACCTGCTCCTACTGGAAAACGCTATTGCATGAATGCCATTTCCTTAGATTTTGTTCCTGATTCTGTTGCTAATGAATCTAAAGGTAATCTTGAAACTATTGTTTTAGGTGGTGGATGTTACTGGTGTGTGGAGGCTGTGTATGATAATTTAAAAGGTGTAATAAGCGTTTATTCAGGGTTTGCTGGAGGTACAGTTGAAAATCCAAGTTATGAAGAAGTTTGCACCGGTAGAACCGGAGCTGCAGAAGTAGTTGAGATTACTTATGATAAGTCAATTACCAATTTGGATGAAATTTTCAAGGTGTTTTTTACGGTTCACGATCCAACAACACTTAACCGCCAAGGTGCTGATGTTGGCACTCAATATCGTTCGGTAATTTTTTACAAAAATGAAGATCAAAAAAAGGCTGCTCAAAGTATAATTGATGAGTTAAACGCTTCAAAGGTATATTCAAGTAAAATTGTAACTACTCTAGAACCTTTCATAAAATTTTATAAAGCGGAAGAGTACCATCAAAATTATTATGAAAATAATAAGGACAAGCCTTATTGCCAATTTGTAATTCAACCTAAAATTGAAAAATTCGAAAAGGTATTTAAAGATCGCTTAAAAAGACATTAATAAAAAGCCTCCTTAATAGGAGGCTTTTTATTTATAAAATATAATCAGTGTTAATAAAATTAGACTCTTTACTGCTCATTAATTCTTGTAAAATTTCATTATTATAAGTATTATCCTTAGAAGCTACAAAAGTTCGAATTGAAAAAGAGCGTAACGCATCATGAATACTTAAGGTACCTACAGCCGAATCATTTCTACCTGTAAATGGATACGCATCTGGGCCACGCTGGCAAGAACTATTTAAATTTACTCGACACACTAAATTTACCAAAGTATCAATAAGTGGAGCTATTGTTTTTATATCCTTTCCAAATAAACTCACCTGTTGCCCATAATTGGATTCGGCCATATCATTTAAAGGTTCTTGTATATCTTTGAAAGTTAATATAGGAACTACGGGACCAAATTGTTCTTCGTGATACACGCGCATTTCTTTATTTATAGGAAACAAAACTGCCGGAAAAATATAATTTTCTGAATGTTTACCACCTTTTTGGTTCAAAATTTGTGCTCCTTTAGCTTTAGCATCATCGATTAATTCTTGGATATAAGCAGGTTTTTCTTTCTCTGGTAAAGGCGTTAACAATACACCGTTATCCCACGGATTTCCAAAAGGTAAAGCATCAACTTTTTCGGAAAAGCGTTTGTTAAATTCTTCTGCAATGGATTCATGAACATATAAAATTTTAAGAGCAGTACAACGCTGACCATTAAAAGATAAAGCACCTGTTACGCACTCTTGAATTGCTAAATCCAAATCGGCATCTGGTAAAATAATAGCTGGATTTTTTGCTTCCAAACCTAAAATTAATCGCAACCTGTTTTTATTTGGATGTTGATCTTGCAGGGCAATTGCCGATTTACTATTTCCAATTAATGCCAAAACTGCTACTTTACCCGATTTCATAATTGGAGAAGCTACTTCTCTTCCTCTACCATATACAATGTTAATTACTCCCTTTGGAAAACTACTTCTAAATGCTTCAAGCAAAGGAGAAATTAATAAAACACCATGTTTTGCAGGCTTAAATATTACTGTATTTCCCATAATTATTGCAGGAATAAGTAATGAAAAAGTTTCGTTTAAGGGATAATTATAAGGCCCAAGGCAAAGGACTACTCCAAGCGGCCCTCGGCGAATCATAGCATTTACGCCTTGACTTTTCGTGAATTTAGAATTGGCACGATCTAATTGTTTATAATCTTCAATTGTTTCATTGATGTAATCTACCGTTCTATCAAACTCTTTTTCAGAATCGGATAATGATTTACCAATTTCCCACATTAAGAATTTCACCACTTCACTTCGAGTAGCTTTCATTTGTGTAACAAAATTTTGCATGCATTTAATTCGGTCAATCACTTTCATAGTAGGCCATAGACCCTGACCATTATCATAAGCATCAAAAGCAGCTTTGGTAACTTCAATTGCTTCAGATTCTCCCATTGCAGGAATACTGCCTAACAGGGTTGGTGAATAGTTTTCGGTTGATGAAATTGTGGAATAGACCTCCATTGTTTCTTTAGTCCATTTTTTCAATTCGCCGTTAACTAAATAAGTATTTTGATGAAGTAAGGTTGTGATTTTAAATTCTTCGGGGATAGTTTTAATCATGATTGTTTTTTTAAAAATTAACATTCAAACGCTTTGAATATTGAGATAAATAGCTAATGAAACAAATCATTATAATTTATGTTAATATCAGTAAATCTAAATTTTCATTTATTTTATAATTTAATTTTAATAAAGCCTACAACCTAAAAATTGTTTATGATCAATATTAATTTATAATAATTTTCAAAATTTTCTTAAAACTTATATATGAATAATGACAAGAAAATCATAGCAATATCAACTATTTATTAAAAAATTCTGATTTATTAATTTATTAAATATATATTAAATAAAAAAATATTAGTAAATTATTAATTGGTAATCAAATGATTACCAATTAATTTTTGTAAATTTACAAAATTAACATATACAAACTGTTTATTTATTTTATATTTTCGTTAAACAAAACAACTTGTCAAAATCAAATAACTTATTAGACACCATTTATAACTTTTTTTTATCTGAAAAGGTGAAAGAAAAAAGTGAAGCAATATTTATATATATTGCAATAATTAGTTTTCTTTTACATTTACTTTTGATTGTTTTGGTCAACCTCAACATCATAACTTTAAATGATCATACTAAATTATTAAGCAATCCTATATCTGCAATTTATACGCCATTTTCATTTATACTAATTTATGAGGTTTATCTTTTATTGTATTATTTACCCAAATCAACTTCGATCTATATTGGAAAGCAATATGAGATAATATCTTTAATTGTTATTAGAAGGATTTTTAAAGACTTATCTAAATTAGAATTTTCTTCAAATTGGTTTTCAATCAAAAATGATATTTTATTTACTGGTGATTTGTTAGCTATACTTATTTTGTTTTTTCTAATTTTTGTATTTTACAAATTAGCTAACAAAGGCTCAAATATTAAAGGGGAAGCGGTGAAAATAGAAGTTTTAAAATTTATTACTTTAAAAAAAATCATTGCAACTTGTTTAGTTCCAGTTTTTTTAATTCTATCAATATACAGTCTTGGTCACTGGTTTTATGAGAGTTACTTTTCTGTAAGTAAAATTGTTACCGAAATGAAAGACATTAATAAAGTATTTTTTGATGATTTTTTTACAATTCTAATTCTAGTTGATGTATTATTATTATTATTCTCTCTACAACATTCTGATAAATTTAGTGGTGTTATCCGTAATTCTGGATTTATTATTTCAACTATCTTAATAAAATTATCTTTTGGTACAGAAGGTATACTAAATATAATATTAATTGTAACTGCAGTATTGTTTGGAGTTTTGATTTTAAAAACACATAATTTGTATGAACGAATTGAAAAATAAATTAATCTTATAAATTTACTTTTTTAATTGTTCTGCAATTTTCAGAGCGCATTTTTCTCCATCAATTGCAGCCGAAATAATTCCGCCGGCATATCCTGCACCTTCTCCACAAGGATACAATCCTTTTATTTGAAGATGCTGTAAAGTTTCATTATCTCGAGGAATTCTTACAGGAGAAGATGTTCTACTTTCTGGCGCATGCAAAATGGCATCATTGGTTAAATAACCGCGCATGGATTTTCCAAATTCTTTAAATCCTTCGCGCATAATTTGAGATAAAAACCCCGGAAATACTTCTCCCATTTCAACAGAAGTGGTGCCGGGAACATAAGAAGTTTTAGGTATAGCTGCCGATATTTTATTTTGGGTAAAATCAACCATTCGTTGTGCTGGAACTTTTTGAGTACCACCAGCTAATTGCCATGCTTTTTGTTCAATTGCTTTTTGAAATTCCATTCCGGCTAAGGCACCAAATTTGGCGAAAGGCTTAAAATCCTCGAGCTTTAATTCGACCACAATACCAGAATTGGCGGTTTTTTGATCCCTTTTAGATGGAGACCAACCATTAGTAACTACTTCACCCGGACTCGTTGCACATGGAGCAATCACACCACCAGGACACATACAAAAAGAATACATCCCACGACCATTAACTTGCTTTACTATCGAATAAGGGGCGGGTGGCAAATAATCACCTCTGAAATCACACGAATATTGAATACTATCAATTAACTCTTGCGAATGCTCTGCTCGAACTCCAAGCGCAAAAGGCTTAGCTTCGATAAAAATCTTCTTTCTATCTAATAATTCAAAAATATCACGAGCGGAATGACCGGTTGCCAAAATCACATTGTTTGCAGAGATAGTATCCCCATTTTGGGTTACCACTCCCTGCATTTCATTTTTTGAAACAACAAAATCGGTGACGCGAGTTTCGAACAAAACTTGACCCCCACATTCAATTATTTTTTCACGAATATCCTGAAT
>CAMCBB010000088.1 GCA_945872875.1 Flavobacterium psychrophilum | reverse complement strand
GACATTAACTTACAACAATTTTTTATATTTTGCAACTTTTGTTGAATTTTATTGAGTATTAATAACTCGTAAAAAACAAAAGCCCAATAGAAACGACTTCTATTGGGCTTTTGTATAATTTTATGTTTGTTCTATATTCCCACAAAATTTCCTGGAGTGATTTGCATTAATTCGGCTTTAATTGCATCTGAAACGGCTAAAGTTTGAATGAACGAATGAATTGCATTTTTGTCAATTGCTTCGTTGGTTCTTGTCAATCCTTTCAATGCTTCGTATGGGTTTGGATACCCTTCTCTTCTTAAAATCGTTTGAATTGCCTCGGCAACAACCGCCCAGTTTTTTTCTAAATCTTCGTGAAACTTTGGTTCGTTCAATAGCAATTTGTTTAGTCCTTTCAATGTAGCTTCAAAAGCAATCAAAGTGTGTCCCATAGGTACGCCAATGTTTCTCAAAACGGTACTGTCGGTTAAGTCACGCTGTAATCTAGATACCGGTAATTTTGCCGAAAGGTGCTCAAAAATCGCATTCGCAATTCCTAAATTCCCTTCGCTATTTTCAAAATCAATTGGGTTTACTTTGTGTGGCATCGCCGAGGATCCAATTTCACCCGCTTTGATTTTTTGTTTGAAGTAATCCATCGAAACATAGGTCCAGATGTCGCGATCTAAATCTAAAATGATGGTGTTGATTCGTTTTAAAGCATCAAAAAACGCTGCAAAATGATCGTAATGTTCTATTTGTGTCGTTGGAAAAGAGTGGTGCAATCCAAGAGTAGATTCTACAAAATCGGTTCCGAATTTTTTCCAATCGGTAGTTGGATACGCTACATGGTGTGCATTGTAATTTCCGGTGGCACCTCCAAATTTAGCCGCAAACGGAATGTTGAATAACAAACGCATTTGCTCTTCCAAGCGTTCTACAAAAACTAAAATTTCTTTTCCTAAACGCGTTGGAGAAGCCGGTTGCCCATGGGTTCTAGCCAACATCGGAACATCCTTCCATTCTACAGAAAGCTCTTTTAATTTGGCAATAACCGAAATCAAACTTGGTAAATATACTTTTTCAAATGCTTCTTTAACCGATAACGGAATCGCCGTGTTGTTGATGTCTTGTGAAGTCAACCCAAAATGGATGAACTCTTTGTATTGGCTTAAACCCAAAGATTCAAACTTGTCTTTTATGAAATATTCTACCGCTTTCACATCGTGGTTGGTAGTTTTTTCGGTTTCTTTAATCCAAAGCGCATCTTGGGTAGAGAAATTGGTGTAAATTTTTCTCAAATCTCCGTATACCGATTCTTTTATTCCGTTCAGTTGTGGCAATTGTGACTCACAAAGCGCAATAAAGTATTCTACTTCTATTAAAACTCGATATTTAATAAGTGCCTCTTCTGAAAAGTAGGGCGATAAGGAAACCGTTTTACTTCTATATCTTCCGTCAATAGGTGAAATAGCATTTAATTCCGTTAGTTGCATGGTGTTGTGTTGTAGTTTCAAGATGCAAAAGTAAGCAATAGAGTTCAGTCTTGGATAATCCTTATTTAATTTTTTATCAAATTTTACGCTGTTTACTGCCGTCTTGCAGTTTTATTTGAATGGAACAACGGCAATTTTACTATTTTTGTCAAAAATAATACCGAATTAAGTGGATTTAGAATACCTCGCTTTTTTAGAAAACATGCTTACTGAAAACCGAAAAGAACGCTTTGAGCAAGTGCTTGCCCATCGATCGAATCATTTTACTGTGGTTATTGAAGATGTTTTTCAACTGCACAACACAAGCGCGGTGATGCGCAGTTGTGAGGTTTTTGGAATTCAGCAACTTAATGTTATTGAGGAGCGCTACACCAAATCAATCGATAAAGAAATTGCAATGGGAGCCCAAAAATGGGTCGATGTAAACCGTTACAACAGCATTACAAATTGCATTTCAGATTTAAAAAATAAAGGCTATCAAATAATTGCAACTACACCGCATCACGACGATTGTGAACTGGATGATTTTGATATTACCCAACCCAGCGCTTTGTTTTTTGGAACCGAAAAAGAAGGTTTATCAGCCGAAGTGCTTGAAAAAGCCGATGGATTTCTTAAAATTCCGATGGTGGGTTTTACTGAAAGTCTGAATATATCTGTTTCGGCGGCGATAATCATTCAGAATTTGATGAATCGATTGCGCAAATCGGAGATTCCTTGGCAATTATCTGAAGAGGAAATTCTAGAAAAGCGACTCCAATGGGCCAAAAATTCCATTAAAGATATTAAGCGAATTGAAGAATGGTACCACACCGAAAATAATGCCAAATAAATGAATTTCACTACCAAAATTCCAGTTACAAAATCCAATTCTCCGATAGATTACTCGTCGCAAATCGTTGCTTTGGGTTCTTGTTTTGCTGAAAATATGGGGGAAAAATTCGACTTTTATAAATTTCAAAATACAACCAATCCATTCGGAATTATCTTCAATCCCGTTTCTATTGAAAAGATTTTAGAGCGTGCAATTCATTTAAATTATTTGACTGAAGCCGATTTGTTTTTTCATAATGAATTATGGCATTGTTATGAAGTGCATTCCGATTTAAGTCAGCCAAATAAAGAAGCAATGCTGTCAAATTTAAATCGGTTATTGACTGAAATGAATTCGAAATTAGCTGCTGCAACGCATCTATTTATTACCTACGGTACTTCCTGGGTTTACCAATTAAAAGCATCTAATGCTGTGGTTGCCAATTGCCATAAAGTAGCGCAAGACCAATTTGAAAAGGTAATTATTTCGGGTACCGAAATTGAAAATGCAATCCAGAATTCGATTGATTTAATTCAAAAATTAAATCCAACTTGCCAAGTGGTATTTACCGTTTCGCCGGTGCGTCACATTAAAGATGGCTTTGTAGAAAACCAACGCAGTAAAGCCAATTTGATTTCAGCAATGCATACTTCTATTTCCCAACATCCAACTTCAAGCTATTTTCCTTCCTATGAAATTGTGATGGATGAACTTAGAGATTACCGATTTTATGCTCAAGATTTACTACATCCCAATGCAGTAGCAATAGATTATATCTGGGAACGCTTTTGCGAAAGCAACATAACAGATGCGGCGCAACAAGTGATGCAAGAGGTGGAAAGCATCCAAAAAGGAATGGCCCATCGACCGTTTCATCCCGATTCGATAAGCCACTCTAAATTTCTTCAAAAACTAAAAGAGAAAAGTGCACAATTGGAAGCACAGTTTCCTTATATGAAATTTTAGTTATAATTTGCTTTGCAAACTGCTCCAGCCACCGCCATTCATAGCGTCAATTCCATTTGATTTTAAAATAGAAGTTCCCTGAGCGCTTCGCATGCCACTAGCACAACAAGCAATTACGGGTTTGTTCCATTTTTTTATTTCCGATATTTTATCCGACAAGACATTTAACGGAATGTTTTTTGAACCTTTGATATGTCCACCTTGGTATTCACCCGGAGTTCTAACATCAACAATTACGGCTCCTTTTTCTATAAATTCACTTATACTTTCCGGTTTTCCGCTTAAACCTAACATGCTTAATAATCCCATTTTTTGTGTTTTAATATTAAATGATACTGCAAAATAAAAGCATTTATTTTTTCAATTTGGTAACAAAGGTTACGCAAACAAAAATATTCTTTATCTTTGAAATCGGATGAAAATTACAGATAGAAAATCGGAAATAATTGCGGTCTCTGCTAAGCTTTTTAAAGAAAAAGGTTACAGCGCGGTGACCATGCGCGATATTGCTCAGGCTATGGATATCAAAGCAGCGAGCCTATACAACCACATTCAATCTAAGCAAGAAATTTTAGTGTTAATTGTTATCGAAATTGCCGAAGAATTCACCAATATTATGGATGAAGTATTAAATTCGGATGCTTCAACGCAAGCCAAATTAGAACGCATCATTCAACTTCATATTGACATTACTTTACGAAATCCAGACGCATTGGCTTGCCTAAATAATGATTGGATGCACTTAACTGATGACAAATTAGTGCAATTCATAAAAATGCGAAAAGATTATGAAAATAATTTCAAAACAATTGTTAAACATGGAATTGCCAATGGAGAGATAAAAAATTACAACCTTGATGTCATAATTTTTTCAATTCTATCCACGCTTCGCACCATGTATATATGGTATAATAAAACAAATGCCTTGAGTCCGAAATCACTTTCCGACAACATGGTTAAAGTACTGATTAACGGAATTGTATGATAAAAAATTGCTAAAAACTACCTCGTTTTCGTAATGTATTAAAAAATTAGTAAATTTGCATTGTAAACTAACATTTGTTAGTTTAGATTAAATAGAATTTTATGGCAAAATTTCATACTTTATCAATTGCAGATATTTATAAAGAAACCAAGGATTGCTCGGTAATAACATTTGATGTTCCCGAAGCATTGCAATCGGAATTTCAATACAAGCAAGGGCAATATTTAACGTTAAGAACAGAGCTTGGAGGAAAGGAAGTGCGCCGTTCGTATTCGTTATGCTCGAGTCCGATTGATAATAAATGGCAGGTTGCAGTGAAACAAATTAACGGAGGTTTGTTTTCAACTTTTGCAAATAACCAACTTGCCGCCGGAGATACACTTGATGTGATGCCGCCACACGGAACTTTCTGTACTGAAGTGAATCCAGAAGCCTCAAAAAATTACATTGCGTTTGCAGCAGGTAGCGGAATTACACCGATGCTTTCGATCATAAAAACACATTTGGCCAAAGAGCCAAAAAGCACATTCAAATTATTTTACCTTAACGGAACGGTAAAATCAATCATTTTTAAAGAAGAATTAGAGCAGTTAAAGAACACGTATTTTGACCGTTTTGAAATTTTTTATTTTTTAACCAAAGAACACCGTTCGGCGGAGTTATTTAATGGTCGTTTTACAAAAGAAAAAATTCAGGTTTTAACCGATAAAATTATTGACCTTTCTGAAACCGATGATTGCTTTATTTGTGGTCCCGAAGAAATGATTTTCTTAATCCGCGATGAGCTAACTGCTGCAGGATTGGCAAAAGAAAAAATACATTATGAATTATTTACCACAGGATTAACTGTAGAAGACAAACTTCGAATTACTAAAATTGTGGAGAAAAAAGTTGAAGGCACCGAAGTTACAATTATCGATGGTGGAAAAGAATTCCATTTTGTGATGGGCGATGACTTTGATAATATTCTTGATGGCGCTATTGCCGCAGGAGCCGATTTACCTTATGCATGTAAAGGAGGCGTTTGCAGTACTTGCCGTTGTCAAGTAGTTGAAGGAACAGCAGAAATGAAACTGAATTACTCGTTAGAAGAAGATGAATTGGCCAAAAATTACATTTTGAGTTGCCAAGCGGTTCCTACTTCTAAAAAGGTAGTTGTAGATTTTGGAATATAATAAAGCAGATAATTACATTCAATAAGTATCAAATAAATTGTAAAGAATTATGTCAGATCAAGAAGTAAAAAATTTAGAATTATTGTTTCAGGCTCGTATTGATAACGATGAAAAAATTGAACCAAAAGATTGGATGCCCGAAAAGTATCGCAAGACACACATTCGTCAAATTTCACAACACGCGCATTCCGAAATTGTAGGAATGTTACCCGAAGGAAATTGGATTACTCGTGCGCCTTCTTTGAGAAGAAAAGTAGCTTTATTGGCGAAGATTCAAGATGAAGGGGGTCACGGATTGTATTTGTATAGCGCTGCCGAAACTTTAGGAATTACTCGTGATGAATTGTTTGAACAATTGCATTCTGGTGAAGCTAAGTATTCTAGTATCTTTAATTATCCGGCTGTAACTTGGGCAGATATGGGAACAGTGGGTTGGTTAGTTGATGGTGCTGCAATCATGAATCAAGTTGCTTTAATGGGAACTTCCTACGGACCTTATTCTCGTGCTATGGTGCGTATTTGTAAAGAAGAAAGTTTCCACCAACGCCAAGGATATGAAATTTTATTAACCCTTTGTAATGGAACTCCAGAGCAAAAAGCAATGGCACAAGATTCGCTTAACCGCTGGTGGTGGCCTTCTTTAATGATGTTTGGCCCACGCGATGCAGATTCTCCAAATACAGAGCAATCGGTTAAATGGAAATTAAAAAGAAAAACCAACGACGAATTGCGTCAAGCTTTCGTAGATCAAACGGTTCCGCAAGCTAATATTTTAGGTTTAACTATTCCGGATCCAAATTTAAAATGGAACGAGGAAAAAAAACATTACGATTTTGGTGAATTGGATTGGGACGAATTTTGGCAAGTGGTAAAAGGACATGGTTCTTGCAACAAGCAACGAATTGAAGCTAGAGTGAAAGCTTGCAACGACGGACAATGGGTAAGAGATGCTGCTATGGCTTATGCCGAAAAACAAGAAAATAAAGTAGAAAAACAAGCGATATAATCAATTGCGAATTATCAATTAGAATTTTTTCAAGCAAAATTTTCGAATTCATAATTCCTAAAATAAAATACCTAATTATGAAAAACTGGCCACTTTGGGAAGTATTTATCAGAAGTAAAAACGGATTAGAGCACCGCCATTGCGGAAGTTTGCATGCAAGTGATGCTACTATGGCTCTAGAAAATGCACGCGATGTGTACACACGTCGTATGGAAGGAGTTAGTATTTGGGTTGTGCCTTCTGCGCAAATCACCGCATCCAATCCAGAAAATAATGGCGAAACTTTTGAACCAGCAATGGACAAAGCATACCGTCATCCAACATTTTATGAATTGCCAGACGAGTTAAAACACATGTAAAATAATTTGGAGTTTCTTACGCTGTCTTAAGCTTATAATTCAAAACACAAAATTCAAAACTAATGACTAACTTAATTAATTATATTCTCGGAATTGCAGACAATGCGCTGATTCTTGGTCAACGCTTGGGAGAACTTTGCGGCCACGGTCCAAGTTTAGAAACCGATATTGCAATGACCAATATTTCTTTAGATTTATTAGGTCAAACGAGAAGCTACTATCAGTATGTTGCTAAAATGCAAGGTGGTGAAGCTACCGAAGATACTGTAGCGTTTTTGAGATTGGAAAGAGAATATAAAAATGTCCTTTTAGTAGAACAACCAAACACCGATTTTGGCTATTCTATTGCGAGACAATTTTTGTT
>CAMCBB010000087.1 GCA_945872875.1 Flavobacterium psychrophilum | reverse complement strand
AGCTCCAGGAGGAACAGCAGGCGGAGTAGTAACTTTTGATCCAATTACTGGAATCATGAGTTATACCCCATTAGCTAGTGAATCAGGAAATACAGTAACCATAGTTTATCAAGTTTGTCAAGGTACAGTTTGTGCAACAGCAAGTGTTATAATAAGTGTACCTTGTCCTATATTCGCTACACCATTACTAAGTTTAGTTACCCAACCAACATGTAATGTATCAACAGGAAGTTTTACAATAACCAATTATAATGCAACTTATACTTATACCGTAACACCATCAAATGGAGTTAACATATTAGGAAGTACTATCACTGCACCAGCAGGTAGTTATACAATCACCGCTTCAATTGGGTCTTGTGTTTCACAAGCTTCACCAACTGTAATTGTAAATGCACAACCTTCAACATTAGTGATACCAACAATTAGTTCGGTTACCCAACCAACATGTAATGTATCAACAGGAAGTTTTACAATAACGAATTATAATGCAACTTATACTTATACCGTAACACCATCAATAGGTGTGACAATTTTAGCAGGTACAGTTACAGCTCCAGCTGGAAGTTATACGATTTCTTCCGCTATTAATGGATGTTTATCGCCGATAACTTTACCAGTTGTTATTAACCCAGTTAATAATATTAATTGTTCTAGTATAGCATTAATTAAAACTGCACAACTTGATGATATAAATCAAGATGGAATTGCACAAGTTGGTGAAAATATAATTTATACTTTTGTGATTACTAATACCGGTTTAGTTCCGTTAACAAATATTACCTTGAGTGATCCACTTCCGGGTATTTTAGTTACTGGCGGTCCAATTTCATTAGGAGTTGGAAATTTTGACTCTACTTCTTTTAGTGCTACTTATGCTCTTACAGATCAAGATATAATTAACGGAAGTGTAAGTAATCAAGCTACTGTATTTGGAACTGCACCTTCTGGAATAATTGTAAATGACTTATCTGACAGTACTAGTAATTCAGGTAATTCAGTTACTATTACTGAAATAAAAGGATGTCAGATTGAAGTATTTAATGCAGTAACACCAAATAATGACGGAAATAATGATTATTTTTATATTAGAGGTTTAGATTGTTTTACCGATAATTCAGTTGAAATATATAATCGTTGGGGAGTGAAAGTATTTGAAACAGCGAATTATGATAATAATTCGAGAGTGTTTAAAGGTTATTCTGAAGGTAGAGTTACCATTAGTCAACCTGATGCATTGCCAAATGGCACCTATTATTATATTCTAAAATATAAAGATATTAATGGAATAATTTCGTCTAAAACAGGTTTCCTTTATTTAACAAAATAAGAAAATATTAAAATGTCAAAGACACTTAATTTTAAGTTTCTTTGATTAAAATTAAAATTATGAAAACAAAAATAATTATTACTTCTTTATTGTTAGTGAGTTTGGTTAGTTTTTCGCAACAAGATTCACAATATACTCAATATATGTATAATACAATTAATATAAACCCCGCATATGCTGGATCTCGAGGTGTATTAAGTGTATTTGGACTACATAGATCTCAATGGGTAGGATTAGATGGTGCTCCGGTAACAAATGCAATTACCATTAATTCACCTATTGAAAATACTAACTTAGGAGTTGGCTTGTCGTTTGTAAATGATAGACTTGGCCCAACTGATCAAAATAATATTTCAGCTGATGTATCTCATACTATAAAAACTTCGGAAACTTATAAATTATCTTTTGGTGTAAAAGGTTCTATAGATTTATTTAGTTTTGATGCATCTAAATTAAATATTTACACAGCTGATAATTCTCTACAGACATATACAAATAGATTTTCTCCTAATATTGGCGCTGGAATTTATTTGCATTCGGATAATTCTTATTTAGGGTTTTCAATTCCAAATATTTTTGAAACAAAGAGATACAGTGATTCGGATTATGCAGTTTATAAAGAAAAAATGAACTACTATCTAATCGGAGGATATGTGTTTGAGTTAAATTCTAATTTAAAATTTAAGCCAGCCTTTCTAAGTAAATTGGTTGAAGGAGCTCCATTGCAATTAGATTTATCGGCTAATTTTTTATTCAATGATAAGTTTACCTTAGGCGCAGCTTGGAGATGGAGTGCTGCAGCAAGTTTAATGGCCGGATTTCAAATTAATGACGGACTTTATATTGGATATGGATACGACCTAGATACAACTAATTTGGCTAATTATAATTCGGGTTCTCATGAACTATTTTTAAGATTTGAACTTTTCAATCGTCAAAATAGAATTGTTTCTCCAAGATTCTTCTAAAAATATTGAAATCATGAAAGCAAAAATTCTAAAATTTTCTAAAAAAAATATAATTGTGAAAAATAGTAATAATATAATTCTATCATTTTTGTGTTTAGCTTCGATAAGTATCCATTCACAAAAAAACAAAGATATCAAAGCAGATAAAGAATATAATAATTTTAATTATGTTTCTGCTATTAAAAATTATGAAAAGTTAATATCAAATGGCAATAAATCTCAAGATTTATTGCAAAATTTAGGTAACGCTTATTATTTTAAGGCCGATTTATTAAATGCTGCTAAATGGTATGAAGAACTATTTATTTTTAGTCAAACAATTGATCCAGAATATTATTATCGTTATGCCCAATCTCTTAAGGGAATTAAAGAATATTCAAAAGCAGATAGTATATTGGCAAAATTTAATGAATTAAAAGGAACAGATATAAGAGCAAAACTTGCAAAATTACAAGTTAATTATCTAGAACAAATTAAAAAGAATTCAGGTCGTTACGAATTTGAAAATGCTGGAATAAATTCTAAATATTCTGATTTTGGGAGCGCTTTTTTAAATAATAAAATTGTTTTTTCTTCTGCTAAAGATACAGGAAGCTTTTCTAATAGACGCCATAACTGGACAGGTGAAGGTTTTACCAATCTGTATAAAGCAGATATAGTTGCAGAAGGTTTTTTAACTAATGCTGAAAAATTTAAATCTAAAATTAATTCTAAATTAAACGAATCTACCCCTGTATTTACTAAAGATGGAAAAACAGTTTATTTTACAAGAAACAATTATATAAATGGTAAATTAGGTACAGATTCAAATAAAACAACTCTTTTAAAATTGTATCGAGCTACTTTAGAAGGTGAAAAATGGACAAATATTTATGAACTTCCTTTCAATAGTGATAATTATAATGTAGCTCATCCAACATTAAGCGCAGATGAACATACACTTTATTTTGCTTCGGATATGCCTGGAACATATGGGCAATCAGATATTTATAAAATTTCAATTAAGGATGACGGTTCTTTTGGAGCTCCAACCAATTTAGGATCTGTAATAAATACCGATGGGCGTGAAACTTTTCCAATGCTAACAACATCTGGAGAATTGTATTTTGCTACAGATGGACATCCAGGTCTTGGAGGATTAGATGTATTTGTTTCAAAAATGAATAAAGATAATAGTTTTAGAAATCCAATAAATATTGGAGAACCCGTGAATAGTTCTTACGATGATTTTGGTTTTTTAATAAATGAAAGTTCTGGTTATGGTTTTGTAACTTCTAATCGTATTGGCGGATTAGGTAGTGATGACATTTATAAAATCAAGGAAACAAAAAAGTTAATAATTAAATGTGAACAAAATTTAGATGGTATTATTGTAGATAAAGATTCGGGTTTGCCTTTTTTTAATGTTAAAGTTTCGCTTTTGGATGCAGATAATAATGTTCTTCAAGAGGTTATTACAGGTAAAGATGGAAAGTTTGATTTTGGATTGCAAGAATGTGAAAAGATTTATTATTTAAAAATCGAAAAACAAGATACCTCATTATTATTAACTCAAGAATTGAAAATAAATGAAGGAGAGAATACTTATTTAGAAATACCTGTTATCGGATCTAAAACAATTCGAAAATCAGATGATTTAATGAAATTGTATAATATCAACCTCATACATTTTAATTTGGATAAATATAATATTCGTCCAGATGCAGAAATAGAATTGTCTAAAATACTCGAAGTTATGAACCTATATCCGCAAATGGAAATTGATATTCGTTCACATACTGATTCTAGAAATACTTCAGAATATAATAGGATTTTATCTCAGAATAGAGCAAATTCTACTAGAAAATGGCTCATTAATCATGGTATAAATAAAAACCGACTAACATCTAAAGGTTATGGAGAAAGTCAGTTATTGAATAAATGTACAGATGGAGTAAAATGCAGTGATGAAGAACATCAAGCAAATAGAAGAAGTGAATTTATAGTTACAAAAATTTAAGGGTTAGTTATTTATTGATGAAAAAAAGCAGCTATTTATTAGCTGCTTTTTTAATTAATTTAATATTATTAGATTTCATCATCACTTTTATTTAATTTTATACCATCATTTTAAATTGATTTACAATGTTTCAATCAAAAATTAGTGGTTTAGGTTATTTTGTTCCAAATAATATAGTAACAAATGATGATCTGTCTAAAATAATGGATACCACAGACGAGTGGATACAAGAACGAACCGGTATAAAAGAAAGACGACATATAATTAAAGGTGAAGATACTACTACTTCAATGGGAGTAAAAGCAGCAAAGATCGCTATAGAAAGATCTGGGGTTGATTATCAAGAAATAGATTTTATAATATTTGCAACTATTTCACCTGATTTCTATTTTCCTGGGCCAGGTGTCGCTTTGCAACATGAGCTTGGTTTGAAAACCGTAGGAGCGTTAGACATTAGAAATCAGTGTTCTGGTTTTGTTTATGCACTTTCAGTAGCAGATCAATTTATTAAAACCGGAATGTATAAAAATATTTTAATTGTTGCTTCAGAACTTCAGTCTTTAGGATTGGATATGACCAATCGTGGTCGAGGTGTTTCTGTGATTTTTGGTGATGGGGCAGGAGCTGCAATATTGAGTAGAGAGGAAAATCCATTAAAAGGAATTCTTTCTACACATTTACATTCTGAAGGAGAACATGCCAAAGAGTTGGCTTTACTTGCGCCAGGAATGGGAGGTCGTTGGATAACAGATATTTTAGAAGACAATAGTCCAGATGACGAAAGTTATTTTCCACATATGAATGGTCAATTTGTATTTAAAAATGCAGTTCTTAGATTTACAGAAGTTATTAATGAGGCTTTGCAAGCAAATAATCTTCAAGTTTCAGATATTGATTTGCTAATTCCGCACCAAGCTAATTTGAGAATTTCTCAATTCATTCAAAAAAAGTTTGATTTAAATGACGACCAAGTTTTTAATAATATTCAAAAATATGGTAATACTACAGCTGCTTCAATTCCGATTGCATTAACAGAAGCATGGGAACAAGGAAAAATAAAAGAAGGAGACAACATAGTGTTGGCTGCTTTTGGAAGTGGATTTACATGGGCAAGTGCAATAATTAAATGGTAATAATAATTTAAAACTCGAATTGCTATTCGAGTTTTTTTTATCATATTTGATTATATAGCAAAATCTAAATTTTGTTAATAAAATTCTATCTTTGCACCTTTAAAAATATTATAATGTCATTACAAGAAATTTTATCTCCAGCTATTTTTGAAGCAATTCAAAAACATTTTAGTGTTAGTATCGAAAAAATTGAATTTCAGGCAACTAGGAAAGATTTTGAAGGAGATATTACTGTAGTTATTTTTCCCTTATTAAAAACAATTAAAGGAAATCCAGTTGATATTGGTACTAAAATAGGAACTTATTTAGTTGAAAATATAAAAGAAGTTGAAAAATTTAATATTGTAGCAGGTTTCTTGAATATTGTAATTTCAGATGCTTATTATTTAGATTTTTTCAATTCAATCAAGCAAAATTCCACTTTTGGTTTTGTTTCCGCTTCTTTAAATAATGGAAATGCGAATGCGGTAATGGTTGAATATTCTTCCCCTAACACCAATAAGCCACTGCATCTTGGTCATATTCGTAATAATTTATTAGGTTTTTCTGTAGCTGAAATTCTTAAAGCTGCAGGAAAAAAAGTATACAAAACCCAAATCATCAACGATAGAGGAATTCATATTTGTAAATCAATGTTGGCCTGGAAAAAATATGGCGAAAGTCAAACTCCAAAATCAACTGGCATAAAAGGAGATAAACTAGTTGGAAATTTTTATGTTCAATTTGATAAGGTTTATAAAGCAGAAATAACTGCTTTAATGGCTCAGGGAAAATCTGAAGATGAAGCAAAAAAACTAGCGCCAAGTTTGATCGAGGCGCAACAAATGTTGCTTGATTGGGAAGCTGGAAAGCCTGAAGTAATTGAGTTATGGAAAACTATGAATCAATGGGTTTATGATGGATTTGAGCAAACTTATACTAATTTAGGTGTTGATTTCGATTCGTATTATTACGAATCAAATACCTATCTTTTAGGAAAAGAAGTAGTTCAATTTGGATTGCATAAAGGAATATTTGAAAAAGATCCCGATGGCTCCGTATGGATTGATCTAACACCTGATGGTTTAGATAGAAAAATTGTACTTCGTTCTGATGGAACAGCAGTTTACATGACTCAGGATATAGGCACTGCAATTCAAAGAGTTAAAGATTTTTCAGATGTAGGCGGAATGGTTTATACTGTAGGAAACGAGCAAGATTATCATTTTAAAGTATTGTTCTTAATTCTGAAAAAATTAGGATTTGCATGGGCTGAAAATCTTTATCATTTATCCTACGGAATGGTTGAACTGCCTTCGGGTAAAATGAAATCTCGTGAAGGAACCGTTGTAGATGCTGATGATTTGATGGAGGAAATGACAGCCACTGCAAAATCTATTTCTGAGGAATTAGGAAAACTTGATGGATATTCAGATGCCGAAAAAGCTAAATTGTATAAAACAATCGGACTTGGTGCTTTGAAGTATTATATGCTTAAAGTGGATCCGAAAAAATCGATGATGTTTAATCCTGAAGAATCAGTTGATTTTGCAGGAAATACGGGCCCATTTATTCAATATACTTATGCTCGAATTCAATCTATCTTGCGTAAAGCAGATTTTGATTTAAGCGTTACTGCTTCTTTAGACACTATTCATACTAAGGAGAAAGAATTATTGAAGCAAATTTCGTTGTTTCCCCAAGTAATTCAAGATGCGGCAAATAATCATAGTCCTGCATTAGTTGCAAATTACACCTATGAATTAGTGAAAGAATACAATTCATTTTATCAAACAGTTTCAATTCTTGGCGAAGAAAATGA
>CAMCBB010000086.1 GCA_945872875.1 Flavobacterium psychrophilum | reverse complement strand
TCCTCAAACATGTGTTGGAAATGCTATACAAACTTATCTTTCAGCAAACATAAGTGGCCCAGGTGATTGTGCAAATGTTCAAGTAAATGTAGGAGCATTAAACACTCGTGTTTGCGGCAGAACTTGTTAATTTTAGAAAAAAAATAATTTTTAGAGCAATTAGGGTAATCATAGTTGCTCTTTTTATATATAAAAAAATCATATGCCAACATACGTTTGCATGATTGCGGAGTAAGTGCTTAATTTAAAGTTTTGGCCGAATTAACTCAAATCACTCCAGGTAATTTTGTGGGGATTTAAATTAAAGTACTTAAATAAATAAAACTAAAATCACATCCTTAAGGATGTGATTTTTTATTAGATTTGTTTAGAAGTTTATTGGCTGAATGTAATTTCGAGCCAACAAGCTTGAAGAATTGACTAATAATAATTACGAATGTAATGTGTAGAACTTACAATACGATTGGATCACTAACAACTTTAAAATCAAGTTTAGAGAAAAATAACATCTATGATTTTAAATCTGTAAAAGAAGTAATTGCATTTCAAAAATCGTATTCGACTTCTCGCCAAAAATTAATTTCTATTCACGAAAATTTGATAGAGAATGAAAAAAATAGCCTTAATGTAAATTTGCCGATTTTAAAAATCGAAGTCGAAACACAAAGACAACAAACTGCTCAACAATTGACTCAAGAAATTGATTTATTAAAAGAACAATTGAATATTATACAAAAAAAAAATTCTACAAACTATTTTCAGAAAATTACTAGTAAATTAAAGAAGTGGAATTACAAAAGAAAAATTAAACAAAAAGAAAGTGTTTTTGAAATAGGAATAGAATTGTCATTAGCTAAAATTCTTGAAGATTATCAATTCAAAAGTGATCGATTACAATTTATATCTTCGAATTTTAATGATGCAGTAAACGAAAGTGTTCGAAATCCCTTATCCGAACTTGAAAGAAAAAAAAGTGTAATTGATGGTCTAAATAATTACATTTATGGAGCATTAGGAGAACAAAAAGTTGTCAAAAAATTAGAATGTTTAACTGATGATTATTTTTTAATTAATGACTTCTCGGTAACTTTTTCTCCTGCAATTTATAACAAAAAAGAAAATGACTATATAAAATCAGTTCAAATCGACCATATCCTAGTTGCACCATCTGGAATATTCCTTATTGAAACAAAGAATTGGAGTGAAAAATCTATACAAAATTTGAGTTTACGTTCACCTGTAGAACAAATCAAAAGAGCTAATTTTGTTTTATACTATTTGCTAAATAATGAAAAAAGTAATTATCGCTTGCGTCTAGATAAGCATCATTGGGGTGACAAAAAAACACCAATAAAAAATTTAATTGTTTTGACAAAAACAAAACCAATTGAAGAATTTCAATATGTCAAAATTTTGACAATAGATGAATTAATAAATTATATAAATTATTTTAAACCTATTTTTTCATCTGATGAAACAAAGAAAATTGCAGAAATGATAATACAACTCAATAGTTGAAATAATTAAAACAAAAAAGTCGCTTTGCAGCGACTTTTTTTTATCTCGAATAATTTGGAGCTTCTTTGGTAATGGTGACGTTGTGCGGGTGGCTTTCCCCAATTCCGCTAGCGGTAATACGAACGAAACGACCAGTTTCTTGCAGCGTTGGAATGTCTTTGGCACCACAGTAACCCATTCCGGCACGCAAGCCGCCAATAAATTGTTGCATGCTTTCGTTAAGTTCTCCTTTGTAAGGTACACGCCCTACAATTCCTTCAGGAACTAATTTCTTAATATCGTCTTCCACATCTTGAAAGTAACGGTCTTTGGATCCTTCTTGCATCGCTTCCACAGAACCCATTCCGCGATAAGACTTGAATTTTCTACCTTCAAAAATAATGGTTTCACCAGGTGATTCTTTGGTTCCTGCTAATAATGATCCTAACATTACACAATCAGCTCCTGCAGCAATCGCTTTCGGGATATCTCCTGTATAACGAATTCCACCATCGGCAATAACCGGAACTCCGGTGCCTTTTAAAGCCGCAGCAACTTCAATAATTGCAGAAAATTGGGGAAACCCAACTCCGGCAACTACTCGGGTAGTACATATAGAACCAGGTCCGATCCCTACTTTTACCGCATCGGCACCATTGGCAACCAAATACAAAGCGGCTTCGGGCGTAGCAATGTTACCCACTACCACATCCAATCCTGGAAATTTATCTTTTACTTGTTTTAATACATCTACCACTCCTTTGGTATGCCCATGAGCAGTATCAATAATCACGGCGTCAACGCCTGCATTTACTAAAGCTGTAGCGCGTTCTACCGCATCGGCAGTAACACCAAGCGCCGCTGCTACGCGCAAACGACCAAACTTATCTTTATTTGCAATTGGTTTTTGCGTAAGCTTAGTAATATCTCTAAAAGTGATTAGTCCCACTAATTTATAGTCGGCATCTACCACAGGAAGTTTTTCAATTTTATTTTGCTGCAAAATCCCCTCTGCTTCTTGCAAAGTTGTTCCAACAGCTGCGGTAACTAAATTAGTCGATGTCATTACCTCAAGAATAGAACGCGAATTTATTTTTTCAAATCGCAAATCACGGTTGGTTGCGATACCTTTTAAGATTCCGTTTTCATCTACCACAGGAATTCCGCCAATTCCAAATTCTTTCATGGCTTGTTTGGCATCTCCCACAGTTGCTGATAAAGGCAAAGTTACCGGATCGATAATCATTCCGGCTTCGGCACGCTTCACTTTTCTTACTTTGGCTGCTTGCTGCTCGATGGTCATGTTTTTATGTAACACACCAATTCCGCCTTCTTGCGCCATAGCAATAGCCATAGAACTTTCGGTTACGGTATCCATAGCGGCAGACACAATAGGAACATTCAAAGTAATGTTTTTTGAAAACTTAGATTGGATGCTTACTTCGCGCGGTAAAACCTCAGAATAATTAGGGATAAGCAGAACATCGTCGTAAGTAAGACCTTCGCCAACGATTTTAGTTGTATGTGCTTTCATTGCAATTTGTTGTAGATGTTAAATTGCATGCAAATATAGGTAAAATTTTGGAGTTGGCAGTGAGAAGTTGGAAGTTTTTTTATTTGGTCTTCGACAAGCTCTGACTGACTATGCAGCAAAACAATATTAATGAAACTCCCCAAATAATCTCGAAGCCACATTATAAGCGCTTTCAAAACTCATAGGACTGGTATTGGTATCGGCTTTTTGTTGCGTGAAATAAGACAGCATTTTTTCGGTAGGCATGTTACCCGTTAAATCGTCTTTGGCCATGGGGCAACCACCAAAGCCTTGGATAGCACCATCATAACGGCGGCAACCGGCTTGGTATGCAGCATCAATTTTTTCAAACCATTTATCGGGAGTGGTGTGCAAATGCGCACCAAACTCGATCGTTGGGTATTTCGGAATTAAATTGGAAAACAAATAATCAATCACCTCGGGCGTAGAACTTCCAATCGTATCTGAAAGCGATACAATTTTCACTCCCATACCGGCCAATTTTTCGGTCCACTCCCCTACAATATCCACATTCCAAGGGTCACCATACGGATTTCCAAATCCCATAGAAATATAGGTCACCACTTCTTTTTGATGTTTGTAGGCAATTTCTAAAATCTCGTTGAGTGTTGTAATACTTTCGGCGATGGTTTTGTGGGTATTTCGCATTTGGAAATTCTCTGATATCGAAAAAGGAAAGCCCAAATACTGAATTTCTTTATGCTCAGAAGCCAAAACTGCACCTTGAGTATTGGCTATAATAGCTAATAATTTACTGTTAGTTTGGGATAAATCCAATTGGGCTAAAACCGCTGCCGTATCTTGCATTTGCGGAATGGCCTTAGGCGAAACAAAACTTCCAAAATCAATCGTATCAAAACCTACCCTTAGCAAAGACTGAATGTAATCAACTTTGCTTTCGGTGGGAATGAATGGCTTGATACCCTGCATGGCATCGCGCGGACACTCTATGATTTTGATTTTGTTCATTAAGTCAAAGGTAAAAAAGTTTAAAGTTTAAAGTTTAAAAGTTTAAAGTTTTTCAAAATTTCCTTATTAATATCCTTAACTAATTTTGGACCTTCATAGATAAAACCGGTATACAATTGAACCAAACTCGCTCCGGCTTGTAGTTTTTCCATTGCATCTTGAGCCGAGTGTATTCCGCCCACACCAATAATAGGAAATGATTTATTGCTTTTTTCCGATAGAAAACGAATCACTTCAGTTGAACGATTTGTTAACGGTTTACCCGATAAACCACCGGTTTCTGATTTATTTTCCGATTGCAATCCCTCTCTTGACAAGGTCGTATTGGTTGCAATAACTCCCGCAATTTTAGTTTCATTTACAATTTCGATTATATCTAAAAGCTGTGAATCAGTTAAATCGGGAGCAATTTTTAATAGAATTGGCTTGTGATTGCTTGCTTGTAACTTGTTATTTTCTAATGTTTGTAATAACTTTTTAAGTGGCTCTTTTTCTTGTAGTTCTCTTAGATTAGGTGTGTTTGGCGAACTCACATTTACCACAAAATAATCAACATATGGAAACAAGGTTTCAAAACAAATTTCGTAGTCGTTTACTGCTTCTTCATTGGGAGTCACTTTGTTTTTTCCGATGTTACCCCCAATTAAAACGCCTTTGTTTTTTTTCAATCGCGCAACTGCTTCTTTCACACCGCCGTTATTGAATCCCATTCGGTTGATGATGGCCGAATCTTCTTTCAATCGAAACAAGCGCTTTTTTGGATTACCTTCTTGTCCAACTGGAGTTAAAGTTCCTATTTCAATAAATCCGAAACCAAAATTAGAAAGTTCGTTATACAGCTTGGCATCTTTATCAAAACCAGCTGCTAGCCCAACCGGATTTTTAAATTTTAATCCGAAAACTTCGGTTTCCAATCGTTTGTCTTCCACTAAATACAAACCTCTGAAAAGAGATGGAAATCCTGGAATTTTTGATGCAATTCGAATTAATGAAAAAGTGAAATAATGAACTTTTTCGGGATCAAACAAAAAAAGTAACGGGCGAATTAGTAGTTTGTACATAGTGTTGCGGTTGTGTCTTGCAAAAATAGAAAATTGTTTTGGAGTTGGATGTTGGATGTTGAAATAAAATAGAAATCTATTTGTAGATTTGTACATTAATTTACAATTCTGATGAACATCCGACTTTTAGCTATTGGCAAAACCGACAATAAATCGCTTCAATCATTAATTGACGAATACACCAAACGGTTGTCTTTTTATATCAAATTTGATTTGGAAATCATTCCGGATATTAAAAATGTAAAGAATTTATCGGAAGCCCAACAAAAAGAAAAAGAAGGCGAATTGATTTTGTCTAAAATTTCAGCAACCGACCAATTGATATTAATGGATGAAAATGGAAGCACCTTTTCGAGTGTTGCTTTTTCCGATTATTTGCAAAAGAAAATGAATGCCGGAATCAAAACGCTGGTTTTTGTAATTGGTGGACCTTATGGCTTTAGCGAAGAAGTTTATAAAAAAGCGCAGGGAAAAGTATCGCTTTCAGAAATGACTTTTTCACATCAAATGGTGCGCTTGTTTGTAATTGAGCAGTTGTACCGTGGGTTCACGATTTTAAAGAATGAACCGTATCATCATAATTAAGGGTTTTGGGTTCTTGGTACTGGGTATAAGGTTTATGGCTAGAAGATGAAGTTCGCTAGTTTTAGAAATTCAATTTCTAATATTTTTAAAATGGTTTTCGTATTAATTCTTTAATTGATTGAATAACTGCACACATTCTACCGCTTCTTTTACATCGTGCACGCGAAGAATATTGGCGCCTTTTAGTAACGAAATGGTATTTAACGAAGTGGTTCCGTTTAACGCAAATTCGGCCGTTGTATCTAATGTTTTATAAATCATTGATTTTCTTGAAAGCCCTGCTAAAATTGGCAATTCGGTTATTTGAAACAACTCTAATTTACTAAGCACTTCAAAATTTTGTTCCACTGTTTTTGCAAATCCAAAACCAGGATCTAGAATCAAATCGTTAATTCCGAAACTTCTTGCTTGCGCAATTTTTTCAGAAAAATAAAACAGCATTTCTTTTACTATATTTTCATAATGTGCCAATGATTGCATGGTTTGCGACGTTCCTTTCATGTGCATCATGATGTAAGGCACTTGCAATTGGGCAACGGTTTTCATCATATTGGCATCTAAACTTCCAGCAGAAATATCATTAATTATTGCCGCGCCATTTTCAACAGCCGCTTGAGCCACTTTACTTCGAAAAGTGTCAATTGAAATAACGGTATTTGGAAACTCTTTAATGATATTTTGAACCACCGGAAGAATGCGTTGCAACTCTTGCTCTTCAGAAACTTCTTCGGCATTGGGTTTACTCGAATAACCACCCACATCAATAAATGTAGCACCTTCGGAAAGCATTTTTTCTACCTGCTTCAGGATGACTTTTTCTTCCGTGTGTTTTCCGCCATCATAAAATGAATTGGGTGTTACATTTAGAATTCCCATAACTTTTGGGGAAGTCAAATCAATCAGTTTTCCGTTGCAGTTTATTGTCATAATTTTACATTAAGCTTTAGTTAATATGCTTTAATGGAAATCTGCATATTGCTTATTGCTTATTTTTTATTTACTTTTGAAAAATATATACAAAGATACCATTAATGAAGAATACTTCACAAGAATACGATAAAGTTATTAGCGTTTGCCAAGATTTATTTAAAAAGAAAATGACCGATTATGGCAGCGCATGGCGTATTTTACGATTACCCTCTTTAACCGATCAAATTTTTATCAAAGCGCAACGCATTAGAAGTTTGCAAGAAAATGAAGTGCGAAAAGTTGATGAAGATGAAACAGGAGAATTTATTGGAATCATAAATTATTGCATCATGGCGTTGATTCAATTGGAGTTGGGCGTTGCAGATCAACCTGATTTGGGCGTTGCAAAAGCAGTGGAATTGTATGAAGCTAAAATTGCGCTTACCAAAAAATTAATGGAAGACAAAAACCACGATTACGGCGAGGCTTGGCGTGAAATGCGTGTGAGTTCGTTAACCGATTTAATCCTTCAAAAATTACTTCGCGTAAAGCAAATTGAAGACAATCAAGGAAAAACAATCGTTTCAGAAGGTATCGATGCGAATTACCAAGACATGATTAATTATTCGGTGTTTGCACTAATATTAATGAAATTCGGAAACTAAAATAAGTACTGTTTTATTAATCAAAATCAACAACTATGGAAGCTAAAAAAAACTATCTTTCTTGGTCAATTAGAATTATCGTTTCGGCACTTTTTATTCTTTCGGCTTTGGCCAAATTATCCAAAGGGCAACTATTGGATTCACCTTATTTTGCCATTTC
>CAMCBB010000085.1 GCA_945872875.1 Flavobacterium psychrophilum | reverse complement strand
TCGCTATTCCATTTGGTTTCAATATTCGGAATTTGCATTACTTCTTCCATGATTTTACTTTGCAAATCGCCAATAGCTAATGCTTCTGAATAGGGCTGCAAACTAAAAGTAACCCTACTATAAAGTGGCATCCATTTAGTTGGATGTTTATCTGAAAACCATTTTTCGATTTTCTTTTGAAGTAGAAATTTTTTATCTGCCGTCTTCGAACTCATTTCTACAAAATTTCTTCTTGAAAGTTCGGCAATAGCATCGGCATTTGGTTTGCGTGATTTTTCATATTCAGTAAAAATCATTTTCCAATCATCGCCATATTTTGTTATCATTTCATTTAATACAGAAATGTCTTCAAATCCAGCATTCATTCCGTGCCCATAAAAAGGAACAATAGCATGAGCCGAATCACCAATAAGCGCTACTTTATCTTCAAATGTCCACGGATAACATTTCATAATAGCCAAATAACTGGTTGGATTTTTGAAAAAATCTTTAACCAAATCTGGAATTACTTCTTTAGTATCTGGGAAATACTTTGCAAAGAAATTTACTAATTTGGCTTCGTCTTTTAGTTCTGCAAAAGAGTTTTCTCCTTCAAAAGGCATGAATAGGGTACAGGTAAAGGTACCATCTAAATTGGATAATGCCATTAACATAAAATTCCCTCGAGGCCAAATATGCAATGAGTTTTTATCTATTTTATGGGTTCCGTCTGCATTCGCAGGAATGTGCAATTCTTTGTAGCCAATTTTCATGAATTCTTGCGAATAATCAAACATACTTTGTCTTTGCATTCGGTGTCGAATTCTTGAAAAAGCGCCATCGGCTCCAAAAATCTTATCGTATTTTAAATCTTCCCATTCACCTCTTTCCGTTTCACCAACATGAAGTGTTGCTGTTGCTAATGTGACATCCCAAATTTTATGATCAAAGTAGAATTCTACTCCGGCTTCTTCAGCTAAATCAATCATCCTGCGATTTAATACTCCTCGAGATAAAGAAAATATTGCTTCTCCTTCTTTACCATAATATTGGTATTGCAAATCTTCTTCTAGAGTATGAATAGCACGTTTGTCGACTGGGATTCCAATTTTACGAATCTCTTCTTCTAGACCAATATCTTGCATAGCTTTCCAGCCTCTGTTGGACATAACCAAATTAATGGATCGACCTGAAAAAGCAACAGTTCTAATATCTGAACTTCGATCGTAAACATGAACAGTATGCCCCTGTTTTTTGAGGTAGATTGCCAATAATGTTCCAACCAAGCCAGAACCAATAATTGCAATTTTTTGAGGAGTTTGCATTTTAATTTATAAGTGGTTTGGCAAATTTATGGAATTATTTTTTTGGAAAAAAAACAAGTTTGGTAGAAGTGGCAATTATTTCCTTTTTGTTTAGTTTCATTTTCCGAAATTGTCCTTTATTATACATTTCAGCTTGGTCGCTGTAATGATCACTCATTGGGTTGCCCGATTGCCCCGTTGGCAATACACTCAAACTATTTTCAATATCAGAAAAATCAATAATTCTTCTCGTTGAAGGCCCTGCTTTTACATCATAAAGCCCTTTGTCATTATAAAAAAACATTAAGTTATTGATTACCTCATTCGATCCACTTGCTTCAAAAGGCCCAACATTAAATAAACCTCTCAGCGCAGCTACTTTCCCCATTGGATGTTGGTGTTCTAAAGTATGCACTTTGTTCCAGGTCCATTCTGATGAATTGGTGCCTAATTGTTTTTCAAGTGCCGCAATTGCCTCCTTGAATGATTGCGTTAAGATTTCTTTTTTGTTCTCTTTTTTGTTTTTTGTGGCCAAATTATCCCACCAAATCGAAGCTTCATTTTTGCTTTGCGATTCAATTATTTGTTTCATGATATGGGTGCCCAGAAAAGATTTGAAATTTTCTTCTCCCATTTCATCTTTAAAGGTGTTTGATAAATAGCAAGAAATCCATTTGTTGTATAGGGTAGGAGCGGTCTCATGAAGATTATTAGATCCATTCCATTTTTTTAATGTTTCTAAAGCTTGCTTTTCATTAGCATTCCAATTATTTTCTTCAATACAAGTGATCCAGTTTTCAACTAATGAAGTTGCGGTGGCCGAAGTATTATCGAATATCATTTTTTGCACTTCCAATATAGTCCAATTATTTTTTGGGGCTAATAAATTAGTAATTCGAGTGGCACGATCTTTTGGCAAATAATAACCCGGATACAAATAACCGTCAACTGCTTCAGGTTGGTTGTTGGCAGAATACACATAATTCCAACTTGGATTAATAGCTTTTGGATTTTTTGAAAAGTCTAAAAATTCTCTTTTGTCATCTACTCCATTGGCACCATTCATAATGAAATTTCCATTCACCGATGGATCCAGTTTGTACAATTTTCCACATGTAATCCAAGCAATATTATTTTTAGCATCGCCATACATGATATTCAATCCCGGTGCTGCAATTAATGAAATACCTTGATGGAATTCTTTTAAATTTTTAGAATGGGATAACGAATGGACTGCTTCCAGAATTTGATTTTTTTGTTGGGTGTAAATCCAAGACATGGCCACCGGTTTTTTGGTCGTTAAGGTATTTAACAAACCATTCATGATTGGACCATGAATTGATTCTTTTATATTAACCGTTACCGAATTGCTGTCTTTAACTTTAATTGTTTTTTGACGAAGGGAATAATTTACATAACCATTTGGAGTTTTGTATTGATTGCTATTTTTCGGATTGTTTTCCTCTTGAAATAAATCCAAATCATCGTTTTCAAACATGGTTATTCCGTAGGCATATTCTCTATTATGTCCAAGCAGTGCGAACGGAGCTCCTGCTAAGTAATAGCCATACATTTCATAACCCGGAGTAGAAATATGTGCTTCATACCAAGTACACGGTTGTGAAAACATAATGTGCGGATCGTTAGCTAGAATTACTTTGTTGTTTTTGGTTTTTTGAGCACCAATTACCCAACTGTTACTGCCAATAAATGCAGGAACTGGTGAAGTTTCTAATAGACTTGAAATCGATTTTGAAATTTCGGCATAATCATTTACTTCTCCTTTATAGTTTTTTAATTGCATGGTTCCCAATGAGCCGTCAATACCAAAATCTTTAAGGTATTCCATTCCAAATTGATCTCGAATATCAGTTAGTAACGGATCTGTTTTTTGTGCCATAGCAAAACTAAAAGACATGTAACCAAAGATATTATAAACATCTTTAAGAGTAAATTTCTCTTTTTGAATGCCTAATAAATTAAATTCAATTGGGGTATTTCCTTCAGCGATGTATTGATTAATTCCATCAACATAGGCCATAGACAATTTATATGTTTCCGAATTTTCATCAATTTGAGCTACTGCTTTTTCCGAATTTTCATCAATGCCAATTCCGGCAAAAAACAGGTCGTTTTTTAAAGCTTTGGTTCCAAATAATTCCGATAATCTTCCCGGTGCAATTCTTCTCAGGAGTTCCATTTGCCACAATCTGTCTTGTGCATGCACATATCCTAGAGCGATCATGGCATCTTGTTCGTTACTTGCATAAATATGCGGCACACCATAATCGTCGAAGTAAACGGTGGTCTCTTTAGAAATATTTTTTAATGAAATTTTTCCATCGTAGTTTGGCTTGGTATAAATTAAATAACCATAGCTCGAAACTGCAATTAGCACAAAAAATAAGGCAAAATAAAGAAGAACTTTTTTGAATGTTTTCATCTGTAAATTGTTGAATACCAAATGTAGAAAATAAAGCATTGCAAAAATGATTACATCCTAATTTGATATAAATTTAAAAAAAAGTAGGTTTATTTTCTTGGAAAAATAATTTTGTTTCCGGTATTCATGCCGTTGTTCTTTGCTAAAACACCACACATGTGGAACAGCATTCTAGCGCCAACATTTCCATCCCAGTCGTCGTTTTCTCCCGGAGCCACTTCAACCAAATCAAATCCGATAATTTCTTTATTGCTTTGAGCTAAAAGATTGAAAAGATAAGTCGCTTGCTCAAATGAAAATCCACCTGGAACCGGAGTTCCTGTGTTTGGGCAATACCATGGGTACATTCCGTCAATATCAAAACTGATACACACTTTTTGTGGCAACGAAGTAATAATTGCCTCGCATTGTTGCTGCCAAGTATGTCCTTCAAAGGTTTCTTTTTTCAAATCAGAATCGCTATGAACTAAAACTCGTCCATTAGATTGTTGAACTACTTCTACTTCTTGCTCGCAAAAATCTCTAATTCCGACTTGTATAATTTTTGAAATTTGAGGGATTTGCAGTGCATTATACATTATAGAAGCATGCGAATAGGTAAACCCTTCATAAGCAATTCTCAAATCCATGTGGGCATCTAAGTGGAGAATACCAAAATCATCGTGTTTACTCGCTAAAGCTTCATAATATCCAAGTGGAGTAGAGTGATCACCACCAAGTAAAACTACTTTTTTGCCTTTGGCCATCCAATACAATACTTTTTCTTTTACTTCGGTATGCAAGTCACGACAAATGGAGTTTATTTTTTCTAAATCCGATTGTAAATGAGGGATGTCAGCAATTACTTCACCATTTTCCAATGCTTCAATAATAGGCTGTGCAAGTGCTTTATATTTATCTGAATTGGATTTCCATGAATCTGGTATTTCTGAATAGTACATTCCGAGTTTCCATAATTCTGGAAAATCTTGATGATTTAAATCTACCTGAAATGAAGCGTCTAAAACCGCTTCTGGACCATCTGATGCTCCTGCGCCATAACTTACAGTTACTTCCCAAGGCACCGGAATGATGATGATTTCCGATTGTTCGGAAGTAAATGGTAATCCAAATATTGTGGCATCCGATAAACCGGGTTGCGAAGGGTCAAAGCTATTGATAAGTTGTTCTTTTGTCATTTTTTAGATGGCAATAAATTAGTTGTTTTCTAAAATTCCTCTTTTTAAAATTTGGCCAAATTCATACATGTCTTCATAAGAAGTGTATAATGGCACTGGCGCAAGTCGAATTACATTGGGTTCTCTCCAATCGGTGATTACACCATTTGACATTAAATAATCAAATAAACTTCGTCCTTCACCGTGTAAAAAAACCGATAATTGACACGCTCTTTCCTCTTGATTGGCAGGTGTTATTATTTCAAATGTACTTGTTACTTCTGTAGCTATTTCGTGTAAAATAAATTCTAAATAAGAAGTGATTTGATTTCTTTTTTGGATTAATTTTTCCATTCCTATTTCGGCAAACATATCAACAGAAGCCAAATAGGGCGCCAATGATAAAATTGGAAGGTTACTTATTTGCCAACCGTCTGCACCATGAACGGGGTCAAAAGTAGGCTCCATTTTAAAACGGCGTTCTTTATTGTGTCCCCACCAACCTGCAAATCGCGGTAAATTACTTTGGTGGTGTCTTTCATGAACAAAGCACCCAGATGCATTTCCTGGTCCTGAGTTCATGTATTTATAAGAGCACCAAGCGGCAAAATCTACATTCCAATCATGCAAATCTAATTTAATATTTCCGGCTGCGTGTGCTAAATCAAAACCTACATAGGCACCCACTTTGTGTCCGGCATCGGTAATGGCCTTCATATCGAATACTTGCCCGGTGTAATAATTCACGCCGCCAAATAATACTAAAGCCAATTCGTCTCCCACTTCTTCAATTTTGGATAGAATATCTTCCAATCTTATGTTGTGTTCGCCTTCGCGTCTTTTAATTTCAATAATAGCTTCACTCGGGTTGTACCCGTGGTGACTCACTTGTGATTGAAACAGATATTGATCCGATGGGAATGCTTTTTCTTCGCAAATGATTTTGTAACGAGATTTTGTTGGGCGATAAAACGAAACCATTAATAGGTGCAAGTTTACTGTTAAGGTATTCATTACCGCAACTTCTGATGGTTTTGCGCCAACAAGTTTGCTTAGTGGTTTTGCAAAACGTTCTTGGTAATCCCACCAAGGTTTTTCTGCATAAAAATGTCCTTCAACAGCTAAATTAGCCCAATCGTTCATGACATCATCTACATATTTTTTGGTTCTTTTTGGCTGAAGCCCTAACGAATTTCCAGTAAAATAAATCACATCTTTCCCATTGTGTTGCGGAAAAATAAATTCGTTTCTGTACGATTTTAATTCGTCTTGTGCATCAAGTTGCTGAGCAAATTCGAGGGTATTTTGAAAAGTCATTTGGGAAATATTTTGAAACTAATAATACAATTAATTCGTGTAAAGGTGTAAAAGTAAAGAAAAAAAATAAAGTTGCAAGTAGCCTTTTTGAGCAAAATCAATTTTGAAATGGTTGCTTTTTAATAGATTTTATTTTTGGTTGTAACCAAAACGACGCAGTTGGTATTGATTACTTCTCCAGTCTTTATTTACTTTTACAAACAGTTCAATATGGATTTGTTTTCCAAAAAATTTCTCTAAATCTTCACGCGATTGCATGCCCACCTTTTTTAGTGCAGCACCTTTGTGTCCGATAATGATTCCTTTTTGGGTATCGCGTTCTACCATAATCACTGATCGAATTCGGATGATTTTTTCGTCTTCCAAAAACTCTTCGGTTTCAATTTCCACTGAATACGGAATTTCTTTATCGTAATTCAATAAGATTTTCTCGCGTATGGTTTCGTTCACAAAAAAGCGTTCCGGTTTATCGGTTAAAGCATCTTTAGGGTAATAGGCTGGAGATTCGGGTAATAATGCTAAAATTCTAGCAAATACCTCCTGAACATTAAAATTTTCCAAGGCCGAGATGGCATATATTTCTGCGTTGGGTACTTTCTCTTTCCAAAGATCCATTTGAACTTCTAGTTCCTCTTGATTGGATTTATCAATTTTATTTAAAAGTAATAAAACTGGAATTTTCGCTTTTATAATTTTCGCAAAAAAGTCTTCGTCTTTAAGTTCTTTTTCGCCAATTTCTACCATATAAATTATAACATCGGCATCTTCAAAAGCAGATTTAACAAAATCCATCATGGATTTTTGCATTTCATAGGCAGGCTTAATAATTCCGGGTGTGTCTGATAAAATTACTTGAAAATCATCTCCGTTTACAATTCCTAAAATTCGGTGGCGGGTGGTTTGTGCTTTGGAAGTGATAATTGACAATCGTTCTCCAACAAAAGCATTCATTAAGGTAGATTTTCCAACATTTGGATTTCCTATGATGTTTACAAAACCGGCTTTATGCGACATTTATTTTAATTTAATTTCCGCAAAGGTAAACATATCAGAGCAATAGAGGAAATAAAACATTTTTTAAAATTTTTGTTGCTATTACCAATTTTGATTGTATATTTGCACTCTAAGATCGCGGGATAGAGCAGTAGGCAGCTCGTCGGGCTCATAACCCGAAGGTCACAGGTTCGAGTCCTGTTCCCGCTACTAA